>NZ_JBXXZH010000211.1:0-9326 GCF_059640475.1 Calothrix sp. CBUCES-K 9914 | reverse complement strand
AGTTGCTTTAGGGGATAAACTATGGAAAACCAGCGACCCTGAACTAGATAAGCAGGTTCGACAAAGTTATGCTGGAGATGTACCACAGTTCCAACGTCCCCTTGATATTGAAGTTCATGGAGAAAGTGGAGTTTCTTTAGGTGCTATTTGTCGTGATGAAATAGGTAATGTCGTTTTAGTTGAATCTTCAGTTCCGTTAGAAACCGCACGCAACAGACCATTGACGCAAGAAAAATTAGAAGAACAATTTGGACGTTTGGGTAATACTGCGTTTAAGTTAGGTAATTTAACTAATAATCTCAAAGGTGATGTAATTGTACCAGTGAGCGAGTTAAACCGAATGCGTCGGGATATCGTCGCAAAGTTAGAAGAACAACGTGCGAAACCTAAACGCTGGAAATTAAAATCAAATGCTTCGCTAAAAGATTTATTACCAACACAAGTAGAGACGCGATTAATCGCGTCTCTACCTTCTATTTCTTTAATTGTCTTAGTCCGCAACCTCGAACAGCTTTCTTCAGCACTCAATGCAGGAATTGAGACGGTATACTGTGAATTTGAAGACCCTAAAAAATATCAAAAAGCAGTAGAAATCGTAAAAAATAATCACGTCTCTACACTCAGCACTCAGCACTCAGCACTCAGCACTATCTTTGTAGCACCACCCCGCATTACCAAACCTGGGGAAAACTGGATTTTAGAGCAAGTACGCGCGTGTGATGCAGACGGGTATTTAGTGCGGAACTATGACCATTTGAAATTCTTTGCCAACGATAGATGTATAGGAGACTTCTCTCTGAACATTGCAAACCCATTAACAGCAGATTACCTAAAAAATAATTTTGGCTTAGAACGATTAACTGCTTCTTATGATTTAAATATTAACCAACTAGAAGATTTAATCACAACTTCTCCCCCTAACTGGTACGAAGTTACAATACATCAACATATGCCAATGTTCCATATGGAGCATTGTGTATATTGCGCGTTTTTATCTGACGGTAAAGATTTTCGTGACTGTGGGCGCCCATGCGAAAAACATGAAGTAAAGTTACGTGATAGAGTCGGAAGCGAGCATATTCTCCAAGCTGACTTAGGATGTCGTAATACAGTATTTAATGCCACTGCTCAAACTGGCGCCGAGTATGTACAGCGACTTATTGACCTTGGTTTACGAAGTTTTCGGATTGAGTTTGTCAATGAAAAACCAGAAGAAGTGGCTCAAATCATACAATGCTATCAGCAATTATTACGAGGTGAAATTACAGGTTCGCAATTGTGGCGCCAGTTAAAGTTACAGAACCAACTCGGTGTTACGCGCGGTACAGTTGTACATTAAAACCCTATATGATGCTTAGTGTAATTGCGTTCAAAGTGAGTTTTCAGCTTTTGGGCGCCAGCCGCCATTGCTGCTAACAAAATAGAAGTAGAAACAACTATTATTTTAATAGTGCTATTTTCGAGCAATATTCCTAAACCAGCAAAAAAGATAGCTGCTGCAATCGAAGCTTGTTTAAGTACCTTTATTCTTTGGTAAGCACGGTTGCAAGAACTACAAATTTGAGTATGACGCGAAAATCGATCAAATGGCATCGGTTCTAAGCGCTTACTGCTAGTTTGCTTAGTAGTTGTATAACCTTGGTAAAAGGGTAAATTTTCACCAAATTTATCCAGCCATTTGCGATGCTCAATTAAAAATACATCTGAACTTTTGAGAGGTAAGTAAACTTCTTTGAGACTTTTACCTGTTTGCTCAATATATTTCTGTTGCTCAACAATAAAAGCTAAGTCTTCTTCCAAAATTTTATTTTGGCGCAAATGTTCTAACCAACGAGGTTTGAGTCTAAAATACCGATTGAAGAAATTACCGTATCTTCTAATTAAAATTCGACATTGACCTTGACCCAAAGGAACCGCATACAACCAAAATCCACCAATTATTCCAATCGCTTCATTAACAATTCGATACTTTACCAAACCGGGAGCAACAAATTCTGTAAAAGTCCAAGCACTATTAGGTCTTCTATACCGACAGGTAAAACCATTTTTTGAAGATGATAGTATCTCCATTTCCAAAGGAGATGCAAATGAGCGCTTCACATTTAACTCAGTACCATCATGACTAATGGGAACGTGAGCAGGGTCTAGAAAGTTTTCAACTAAAAAGTTTTGGTCATAGGGCAAATCAGCTACTGTGTCTACAACAAATAATTCAGGTTTTTCGACTTCAGCTACAGTGGGAATAAGGTTATCGTTTTTTTCTTGCTTTGAACCTAACCATACCCAAACTATTCCTTGACATTCCACCACATCAAAGGATTTTACACAAGCTTGTTTGGGAATTGTTGCTTTATCTGCTAGCTGGGGAATATGAAGACATTCTCCCTCGGCGCCAAATTGCCAACCATGATACAAGCATTCGACTCTACCATCTATTATTTGCCCATTAGATAATTTTGCAGCTCGGTGTGGGCAAAGGTCTTTTAAACAAACTAGTTTTCCTTCTGTATCTCTAAATAAAATTAACGGTTCATCGTACAAAGAAAAACTATAAGGCTTGTGATTGCTGAACAAGTCTTGTACAAAAGTAATTGGATACCAGCAATTTTGCCAATCAAATCGCTCTGTAGTTATATCGTTATCAAGGCTATAATTAGCTGTATCAGCAGACATGATTAATACCTCGCAATCAGGGACAAAACTTTGCTCAACTTAGGCTTTTAATGACCAAATTATACATCTATCCAGCTTTGATAATTTGTGTTCAGAATTTTCATATATTAAATTTAGATTAAAAGTATCAGTTACAAGTACGTATCAAGCCTTTAGCGATAGCTATTGTTAGAGCCTCAGCGCGCGTACTAGCTCCAAGTTTGTGTAAAATAGCGTGGACGTGAACTCTCACAGTTCCAGGTGTGATATAAAGTTTATCGGCGATTTGTTGATTACTTTGATTCGCTGCCATTAAGAGCAAAATTTCTTGTTCGCGCTGGGTAAGTATATTTTGTGCTGCTGAAGGTTTAGTTACATCAGGTTGCGCGCGTGCGGCAAAAGCAAAACGTATTTCTTGTGTAGCTATTTCATCCCACCATGAAGCACCACTTGCTACCGAACGTAATGCTAATAGTAATTTTTCTGACCCTATACCTTTAAGACAGTATCCTTGGGCACCTGCTTCAATTATTTGTATCAATAGTGATTGTTCAGAATAAGAACTTAAAACTAATATTGGCAACTGAGGATGATTTTTTTTGATAATCTTACATGTTTCTACCCCTCCAATTCCAGGTAAAACAATATCTAATAATACAACATCTAACTGGCAAGAATTTACTAATTCAATTGCAGTTTCACCATCAGTAGCTTCAGCAACAATTTCGATGTTTTCTTCTTGCTGTAACCTGATACGCAGTCCTAAACGGAACAACTCGTCGTCCTCAACCAAGAGAATTTTTATTTTTAGTGGCGCCATTTCATGAAAAGGGTTTACACTCCCCCATTTTACAGTTTTCGAGAATATAAACTATTATCACGTACTAAATCGAAAAATCTAAAAAGCATAAACAGGTAGCTTGAAACCAAAAATAGCTCCACTGTTTGTACTCCACGAGTTAGATATCGCTGCCTCACGGTTTTCTGCCCAAATTATACCACCATGCGCTTCGACTATTTGACGCGAAAGATATAGTCCTAATCCAAATCCTTTCGCACGTCTATCACTGTTACCTTGGTAAAAACGCTCAAATAAATGTGTAAATTGTTCAGGTTGAATACCTGCACCAGTATCTAATATCTTTACAACTTGATAAGATGTTTGTGTTTCCAGCACAACTTCCACAATACCACCACGCTGCGAATGACTAATCGCATTAACTAATAAGTTAGTAAAAACTCGCTGTAGCTGTAAAGCATCACCTTTGACCCATAACGACGAGCGAAAATCTGAATCTCCATAACGGAATGATATAAATACACGACGTGAAGCTGCTAAGTCAGTAAGAGTGCTAGCAGCTTCTGAAGCAATAGTGGCTAAATCTAATGTTTCCCAATTCAATTTTAACCCTTCTGTATCATTCCGGTAAACATCCAAAAGCGTTTCCAGTAATTGCAGCGAACTATCATGACTACGCACCATTGTTGC
Source organism: Calothrix sp. CBUCES-K 9914 (assembly GCF_059640475.1). Classification (NCBI taxonomy): domain Bacteria; kingdom Bacillati; phylum Cyanobacteriota; class Cyanophyceae; order Nostocales; family Calotrichaceae; genus Calothrix; species Calothrix sp. CBUCES-K 9914. The sequence continues at coordinate 5,185 of NZ_JBXXZH010000211.1, read as the reverse complement.
TAAAACTTTTTGCTGCGTTAGGGAGATGGTGCCAAATTTTTCTTGCTGAAATGCTTTTAATGTTTCAATGGCGCCCAAAATGGGTGTCTTTAAATCATGGGTGAGTGTTGAAGCAAAGTCCTCTCGTAACTGTACTAGTTTTTGCTGTGCCTCTAGTTTAGCTTGTGTCAAGTTAATAGCTTCTTCAGAGCGTCGCAACCGTTGACTCAGAAAACCTGTAACGATTAATGATAGAGATGCAACAATTCGGTTAACAACAGTAGAAGTTGAAATAAGGCTTCCTACAGGTATCCACAAATTCAGCATCGTTAGAAATACTGCAATGAATGTAACTTTAAACGTTGCACGATAACCAAACCAAGACCCAGTAAGTAAAATCGGTCCTGTGTAAACGTATCCAAAAACAAAGTCTGGCGGTGTGTCAAACTCAAATAAAAATATAATCAAAAATAACCCTGTAATAATTAGAGAACTACCTGGGCGTAAATGTTTTGCTTTTGACGTAGCTTTATCGGATGTCATTGGCTGAAGCTATCCTACGCGCATGTTTAAATCTTCTGAGGAGTAATGTAGTGGTGCATCTTGCATCTATTTACAACTATACTGTTTTTTCTCTAGCTACGGTGTATAAAATTATGTTTAGGTTGGCGTTTAGGTTAGCGTTTAGCTAATATCTATTTATTCTAAACACTTTCCACATAAGTGTTTAGTTCTATCTAAACGTTTCTATATCTGAGCTATACTTTGTTTAGAACTAAGTCAATTGCTCCATTGCTACATCACTATTTTTGTCTCAAAAACGAGAGAAAACCGATGCAATAGCGATTTAGACGTAGAAAAAGCATTAAACACACTTATGTGCAATCTACCGACTTGTATATCACTGATTGGCATATTAACAATAAACGCTAAGTTATACCTGCTATATCTAGCCATCTGTTAAGAAAAGTTTCATACTTATATATTAGGTAAGTAAGTCATCGATAAAGGTGAGTCTTTATCTAACGAGGCTATATCTGCATCAGTCGCTGTTACTGTGCTAAGAAAAAATACTTAATCTTCAGAACTTCAGGCGATTCAACTTGAATTCCGATTCATACATACTCTTTTTGGAGTTAAACTAATTCATGCTAGAAGGATGGATTCAAATTGCATTAACGCTGCTTATAGTAGTGGCGATAACTCCCTTTTTTGGTAAATATATCGCGCGCGTTTTCCTGGGAGAAAGAACAATTCTCGACCCAATTTTAAATCCCTTTGAGCGAGTACTGTTCTCGTTGATAGGTGTTTCAAGTCGGGAAAATATGACGGGTTGGCAATATGCACGCGCGATTATTTACAGCAACATAGTTATGGCGTTGCTGATATTTTTCATAATCCTGAGCCAAGGTTGGCTACCTTTCAACCCAACAAAAATAGGGGCACCAACTTGGGACACAGTACTACATACTACGATTTCTTTCATCACCAACACTAACCAGCAGCACTATTCTGGAGAAAATTATCTCAGCTATGCTAGCCAAGTTTTTGCACTCGGTTATCATATGTTTGTTTCTGCGGCAACAGGTTTAGCTGTAGGAATTGCTTTTATTCGCGGGTTAACTGGTAGGTCGCTGGGTAATTTTTATGTAGACTTGACTCGCGCGATTACACGAATATTACTACCCATCAGTATCGTTGGCGCCATCGTCTTTATTGCTGCTGGTGTTCCCGAAACATTAGCAGGCCCTGCGATAGTAAGCACGTTAGAAGACCCTAACATCAGTCAAGCTATCGCGCGCGGTCCTGTTGCTCACTTTGAAATCATCAAGCAACTAGGTGAAAACGGTGGCGGATTTTTTGCAATAAACTCAGCACACCCATTTGAAAACCCTAGCGCTTTTACAAACCTACTTCAAATAGTCATATTACTTTCTATCCCCACCTCCTTGATTTACACTTACGGGGTATTTGCAAATAATATCAAGCAAGCTTGGTTAGTTTACGGCATGGTATTCATCATCTTTGTTGGATTTATTGCTGTCATAGGTGTAGGAGAATATAACGGTAATCCAGTTGTCAACGCGCTCTTAGGTAGTCCACAACCAAACTTAGAAGGTAAAGAAGTTAGATTTGGTTGGGCACAGTCAGCGTTATATGCTGCTGCCACAACCGGAACGATGACGGGTGCAGTTAACAGCTTGCACGATTCCTTTATGCCGAATGGTGGATTTATAACGTTGTCGAATATGTTCCTCCAAATAATATGGGGTGGACAAGGTACAGGAACAGCTTACTTGTTTGCTTACTTAATATTGGCGGTATTCGTTACAGGTTTGATGGTGGGACGCACACCAGAGTTTTTAGGACGCAAAATTGAAAAGCGCGAAGTTGTCTTAGCAAGTTTCTTAATTTTACTCGTCCACCCAATCGCCATTTTGATCCCCGCTGGTATTACACTTGCATTCCCCGACCAATTAGCAGGTATTAGCAATCCTGGTTTTCACGGGTTTTCACAAGTAATTTACGAATATGCTTCCGCAGCAGCTAATAATGGTTCCGGTTTTGAAGGTTTAGGTGATTCTCAACCGTCTCCAATTGCAATTGCCACAGGTGCAAAAACAACTGTTACTGCCTTGTGGTGGAACTTAAGTACATGTTTCAGTTTACTAGCAGGACGGTATATTCCAATCACAGGTTTACTGCTTTTAGCTGATAGTATGTATCGCAAGCAGCCCGTACCAATGAATGTAGGTACACTCCGCACTGACACAGGATTATTTACAGGTGTAACAGCAGGCGTAATTTTAATCTTAGGCGCCTTGACATTTTTCCCAGTACTAGCATTAGGACCAATTGGCGAAGCATTCCAAATTGCTAAAGGTGTTGGCATCGGTGCTGGTTAATTATCGCTTCTCCTTATTCGTGGAGTCACAAACAAATAGCTAATTTCTATGCAAACTAATATTGACCCTTCTTCCAAACGTGCATCACAAGGCACAAGAGTAGATCGAAGAAACACGCCCAAAGCTGATATGCGTGGACTGTATCAAAGAGCAGTGAAGGAATCATTCATAAAGCTTAACCCCAAAGTCGCCGTCAGAAACCCAGTTATGTTTATTGTCTGGGTTGGCACAATCGTAACTTTACTTGTGACTATCAACCCGAATTTATTCGGTACAGTTCAAGCGGATATAAACCAGCAACGTTTATTAAACGGGATTATTACTTTCATTCTGTTTTTCACAGTTGTTTTTGCGAACTTTGCAGAAGCAGTTGCCGAAGGACGCGGTAAAGCACAAGCAGACTCGTTAAGGTCAACCCGTTCTGATACTGTCGCTAGAAAAATCTTGCCTGATGGTACAGTTGTTGATACTAGTTCAACCGAACTTAGACGCGGTGATATTGTCAGAGTTTCAGCCGGAGAAATGATTGCTGCTGACGGCGAAGTAATTGCTGGTCTTGGTTCCGTTGATGAGTCCGCGATTACTGGAGAGTCGGCGCCTGTACTCAAGCAACCTGGAACCGATATCGCAAGTTCCGTAACAGGTGGTACTCGCTTATTATCGGATGAACTAACGATTCGTATTACTGCTGACCCAGGTCAAGGTTTTATTGACCGAATGATTTCTTTAGTTGAAGGCGCCGAACGTTCCAAGACGCCGAACGAAATAGCCTTAACAGTATTACTCGCAGTATTAACACAAGTATTCTTAATCGTAGTTTCAACAATTCCACCTTTTGCTGGCTACATTGCCAACTTTGTCAGCACAATATACGGTCACTCTGCAGGAGACAGTTTACGTGCAGGCGCCAGTATCGCGATTTTAATATCACTACTAGTTGCACTAATTCCTACAACTATTGGTGGTTTGCTGAGTGCAATTGGTATTGCTGGGATGGACAGAGTTGCACAGTTCAACGTAATTGCCACTTCTGGACGTGCAGTCGAAGCTTGCGGCGACATCAATACTTTGGTACTAGACAAAACAGGTACAATTACATTAGGAAATCGGTTGGCGAATGAATTCATACCCGTTAACAATCACACAGTTGAAGAAGTCGCGCAAGCATCTTTAGATTCGAGTTTATTCGATGAAACGCCAGAAGGTCGTTCAATTGTTGCGTTAGCAGAAAAGTCACAAGCAAAGGTAGACTTTAATACAAAAAGTGCTGAAGGTATAGAATTCTCAGCCAAAACCAGAATGAGCGGTACAAATCTACCTGATGGTCGTGAAGTTCGTAAAGGAGCAGTAGACGCAATTAAAGGGTTTGTACGTTCGCGCGGTGGTAATGTTCCGGCTGAATTAGACACAGCTTTCGAGCGTGTTTCCAAATTAGGAGGCACACCACTAGCCGTTTGTCAAGACAACGATATTTACGGTGTAATCTACCTCAAAGATATAGTCAAACCAGGTCTACGCGAACGCTTCGACCAACTGCGACGTATGGGAGTAAAAACAATCATGCTCACAGGAGACAACCGAATTACAGCATCAGTAATTGCAGAAGAAGCAGGAGTTGACGACTTTATTGCAGAAGCAACTCCAGAAGACAAAATTGAAGTAATTCGTAAAGAACAAAGTGAAGGTAAGTTAGTAGCAATGACCGGAGATGGTACAAACGATGCACCAGCACTCGCGCAAGCAAACGTTGGTGTAGCGATGAACTCAGGGACACAAGCAGCCAAAGAAGCTGCCAACATGGTGGACTTAGACTCCGACCCCACAAAATTAATAGACTTAGTAACAATTGGTAAACAGCTATTAATTACTCGTGGTGCCCTCACAACATTCTCAGTTGCCAACGACATCGCCAAATATTTCGCCATTATTCCCACTATCTTCGGTGCTGCAGGAATAGGCGCCTTAAACATCATGGGACTAAAAAGCGCACAATCAGCAATAGTCAGCGCCTTAATTTACAACGCCTTAATCATCCCAGTACTAATACCCCTAGCATTAAAAGGAGTAAAATTCCGTCCCCTAACAGCCGACCAACTTCTAAAACGTAACATTCTTATCTACGGACTTGGTGGTATCGTCGCTCCCTTCATCGCCATCAAACTTATTGACATAATCCTACCCTTATCGTAGCGAATCCCCCCTACCTTAATAAGGGGGGAACAAGAGGCGGGATTTAGCCCCCCTTAATAAGGCAGGGCTGTTTCATTCCCTCTCAAATCGGATTTGTCAAGATGGTTAGC
>NZ_JBXXZH010000210.1:0-16527 GCF_059640475.1 Calothrix sp. CBUCES-K 9914 | reverse complement strand
ACGGCGCCGTTGAACAATTTTTTACTGCAATGCTCAACGAAGCCAACAATAAGCAGTACTATTCTAATGGAAATATTTTTGGTCTTGACAGAATGAATCCAATAGCCAAACCTTGGAAAATTGACCATAGCACAAATTGGGAAGCGGAACTGATACCAGAAGAAAGTAATGGCTCTTGGATATTAAAAGGCATTAAATCTAATCCCTAAAATATTAAACAATTGTGAGCTATTACTTTTTGTACATTCCTTTGGATTAATAATTTTTGCTTGGATGGTAGTTTTATCCAAGACTTTCTGATTGTGAAGTTGTTTAATCGCTAAATCAAGAGGATGATCTAGCATTTGCAAAGTGTTTTCTTCATCTATATAAATGATATCTATAATTAACCTATCAATCAAAATGTGAACCACGGTTCACATTTTTAGATTATTAAAGGGAAAAAACTGATAGGTAAAAGGGCTAAAAGGCTTGAAATTAATTATTTTCCCCTTTAACAAAAATCGCTTGATCCCAAAACCTACCTATATATCTATTTTTATGTATCACCAATAGTTATTAATTCATTACTATAGTATAATCAATTTAAAATTAAAGGTAAGGATTCAGGTCACACAAAAATCTCTACAATCGTTTACTGATAAAGGTTTTGGGAGATTAGCCGCAATTTTATATTCTCAATAAGAATTACGTAACGCCTATATTTTCGTGCCTTATTGCGACCAAAGGTATGTTAATAAGCGAAATTCAATTTTGAAACTGGCTCTGTGACTGGGTTTCAAACACCTGAATCCTTACAAAAACAGTTGAGCTATCGTTCCAAGTAACACTACAATTAAATAACCCAAAAATGTGCCTCCGACCCAATAACTAAATGTTTGATAGTAGCAACTAACTCCTCTGGAGCAACGGGTTTAGCTAAGTGTTTTTGAAATCCTGCTTTTAAAACTTGACGCTCATTGACTTCTCCAGCAAAGGCAGTTAATGCAATTGCTGGAACCTCCCGATACTGAGCGGGTAATTTAGTTCGGATTTGTTTGATTAACATATAGCCATCCATCTCTGCCATCCCGATGTCGCTAACAATTAAATCAGGTTGAACTTGTTGAAAAACATGTAGTGCCTCTATTGCGTTTAACATATTATAAGTCTTTGCACCTGCTTGTTCAAGAACAAAAGCAATAAAATTGAGCGAATCAATTTCATCATCAATAACAATAATTTTTAATCCAGCTAATGGTTCAGACTCTTGGGTGCAAGGTAAAGAAACGGTAGAATTATTTACGGGTTCTTTAACTTGCTTAAGTAGAGGTAACATAACAGTAAAAGTGGCGCCACTTCCTTCCCCTGCACTTTCTGCTTGAACTGTACCACCGTGAAGTTCGACGAGTTGGCGTACAATTGCTAATCCTAATCCTAATCCACCGAATTTACGTGTTGTGGCGCCATCTTCTTGGCGGAAATGCTCGAATACATAAGGTAAAAAGTCAGGACTAATACCCTTTCCTGTATCGATGACTTGAATTTTAGCAAAACTTTCGATTCGTGTTAATCGAACTTCCACTCGTCCCCCTTGAGGGGTAAATTTAATGGCGTTGGATAACAAATTCCAGACGATTTGCTGTAACCGTCCTGTATCGCCTAATACTTGTCCTACATTTGGGTCAGAGAAGGTTTGAAAATGAATATTTTTGGCTGATGCGGCTAATTGCACTGTTTCACAAGCAGCGATGATTATTGGCGCCAGAGTAACAGGTGCAACATTCAAAGTGAGTTTACCACGCAAAATACGAGAAACATCAAGTAAATCGTCTACTAATTGTGATTGTAGTTTGGCATTACGCTCGATACTTTTCAACGCCTCGGCAGCTTTAGTTGGATTTAACTTACCAGTTTGTAGCAGTTGCGACCAACCCAAGATAGGGTTGAGCGGTGTTCTCAGTTCATGAGACAGCACCGCTAAAAATTCGTCTTTAATACGGTTTGCTTGCTCAGATTCTTCTCGTGCCGCTTTTTCTTGTTGTAAAATACGTTCACGGTCACGCTCAAGCTGAACGCGCGCGGTAATATCATTAGATATGCCAATTAACCCAATTACTTCTCCAGCCTCGTTACGGTAAGGCGCCTTCATACCTAAAAATGTCCGAATTCCATCTGGAGATTCTTCAACCACTTCTGTTTGCCCGGACTTCATAATGCGTAAGTCGTTTTCCGTCACCACTGCTCCCAGTTCGGGGGATGGATAACATTCGCAATCACGTAACCCTATAACCTCAGCAGCAGATTTACCCAACACCTCAAGCGTAGCAGGATTTGCATAAATAATTCGCCCTTGTCGATCTTTAACGAAAATTGGGGTAGGCACCGACTCGTTAATTACATTTAAAATAGCATTCTTTTGTAGCAGTTCTTCTTCAGTGCGTTTACGCTCACTAATGTCAATCGAAATACCAACTAAACGCACAGGTTGACCATCAGAATTATAAAATATTTGACTGCGGGAATCAAAGCATTTTACACCTTCTACAGGATGATTAATCCGAAACTCAAAGGTGAGGGAGGTTTGTTGCTGCTCGAATGCTTGGCGAATAGTTGTAGTAACGAGTTCTCGATCTTCTTCTACAACAGTTGCCAACCAATTTTCATAAGTTGAGGGTATCGCTGCGTCAAGCCCATATAGGGTGTAATATTCTGGTGACCAATAAACGCTGTTACTTACCACATCCCAATCCCAAGTTCCAGCGTTGGCAGCAAGTTGAGCAATTCGTAATCGTTCTTCACTCTTACGCAAAAATTCTTGAGTCCGTTTAAGTTCGGTAACATCCATAAACGCAGCTACACAACCGCGAACAGCACCTTGTTTATCCGATAACGGAACTGCATTTACCCACCAATCAAACATCGCTCCATCCGAACGCACCAATTGAATCTCAACATCTCTAACAGGGGCGCCAGTAGCAGTAGCAAGCTGCATCGGCAGTTCTTCCCCTGGAATATCCTTACCATCGCGCAATTGTCTAAACGGTAAAATTTCGGCTTGCTCCCCGGTAGCAGAAACGTTAGCATCAGGTGGCACCGTCAACATTGATTGAGCAAACCCATTCGCACGAATTACCTGACACTCAGCATCGGAAGCAATTGCAATGCCAACAGGTACAGCATCAAGAATCGTTTGCATTTCATGAACTCGCTGTTCCAATTCTTGATTAAGCCTTTGAATTTCTGCCTCAGCAGCTTTTTGATATTCTTTCTCTAGCGCCTCTACATCAGCTTTTATCTCTGAAAACGTCGTGACTACAGCATAAGGAATTGATGTATTGATTTGAAATAAAGGGTGTGAATTTACATTTAACCATACCAAGTCCCCACTTGGCTGATAAAAACCCATCACAGTATTTAAGCAAGGTTGACCTGTTTGCAACGACACCATTGCCGGATGCGTCTCAACAGGAAAAGGAGAGCCATCTTCATGGATAGTTTGCCAAGGACAGTTTAGACAAGTCCATCCATATATTTGTTCAGTTGTTAACCCCAATCTTTTCTCAGCCTGAGCATTACACCCTTGAATCGAGCCATCTGCCAAGTGTAGAACCATTCCAATGTCCGTTTCTACCCTAAGCGAAGCGTACCTTCCAACAAAACTAGAACTCGTTGAAACAGAATTATTTTTAGAGTAGGAATCAGGCTTACATTGATTATACATTAGCTTCTAGCAACGAGACATATATCGTAAACTGATGAACGCCCTAATGGTGTCAAATTATTATATTATTACACCCAAGCATTTGCCATAGTATAGTTTACAAATCAATTATCGTCGCCCATCATCATTACAAAACCTTAGAACGGGTCAATCAAAATGTGAACCACGGTTCACATTTTATGACTAGGAGAGAAAAACTTACGGTGTCAAAAGCCTTTGTAGCATCCGTGTTCATCCATTGCTAACCCACCAAGAACAATGGCGCCATGACAGTTAAATAGTACATACTACTATACTTTAGATCTTAAAATTTTTCTATTTGAGCCAAATGAACATCTTCAAGTTGGATAACAGCCTTTATTTCCACCATTATATTATCTTCAACAATAAAATCTGCTCTACGTGTACCAATAATCTTCTGAGTAATATCAGAATATTTTGGACATTGATATCATTATTGAATAAAGCAGCGGCGCCAGTAGGTATAGAAAAAGATTTGAAGCTGTGGAATAAATTATTGCCTCGAAGTGTTCCTCCCTCAATAGTACAAATGCTGCACCCAGGAGTAACAATAGAATTTGTAGGTAGTGTAGTATCAGGAATAATTTGTGCGTTTGCAGTATTAGCAACTAACAACCAGTAAAAAGTAGTCTTCAATAACAGCTTAAACTTCCTGCTTAAAAATATCATACAAACATTTGAACCCTAATATACCTGATATTAGAATTCCCATGAAGTAGATGATACTAACAATAGATTTATGAGTTAATAGCGAACTGGTAATCCGGAATTAGGATACTGAGGTGCTACTGAGGGTTGTTGGACACTCGGATTTATCAAAGTTCCATTTCCAGCAGTATTATTTGGAGTAAAAGTTGTGTTTGACGTGTTAGGTGTGACTGTTGTGTTTATTGTCGTATTTACTGTTGATGTTGTTTGAGGTGTTAGAGTACTATTTGGCAAAGGTTGGGTATTATAACTGTTACTATTAAAATTAGTATACGTTTGTGGTTGAGTTGAATTAATACCCTTCAATTGATTATAAACAGCTTGCGCTCGACTTTGCGGTTGAGTTGGATTGGCGCCATTAAAACTATTATTACTATATACAGTTTGTGGTTGTAGTTGCGGTTGAGTTATAACTGGTTGAGCAAACTGTGTTTGTGTTGGTAGGGTATAATTTACAAATTGCGTTGTGGGTAGATTAGTCGGCAGATTAATAGATGAAACAAAAGGTTGTGCGAACCCTTGAGATAAGCTATTAATATTACTAGTAGTATTAATTAAATTAGCAGGCTGGTTAATAGCTTGATTACGGCTAATTGTTTGATTCAAAGGTGTTTGATTCAAAGATGTTTGTGAACTCAAAACCGTTTGGTTTTGCAGCTGATTGATAGATGATGATTGATTCAATATAGATTCTAAAGAATTTGCAGCTACTATTCTTTGTGTATAATTATTACTTTTGCCATTCTCTATTGTAGTTGAACTAGCTTGATTGGATGGATTGTAAGTATTTAATCCTGCAAACTGACTATTGCCATTACGCAAAGGATTGCCAAACTGCAATAAGTTTTCGGCTTGTGTCAAAAAAGGATTACTATATTTAAACGAAGGCGCCGCCTTTGAATCAACAGATGAATTAGTATTTAATTTAGTATCAGTTGAATTATTCTGATTCTTAATAGCTTCTTGCAAAGGGTTTTGATTACCCTCCCGTGGACGAAAAATTGGTTCGGGTGTATCAACTGTTGGTTCTGTACCCTGTCCCGAATCATGTTCCAAAATTGACAAGTTATCAATATCAGCAGCAATTGCGCGGTCTTCAGTGGATAATGTCGTCGAATTTAGTTGTGGTTGCGTTGCTACTGGTTTCGATTGTCCACTAGTTAAAATATTTGGACGCATCCAGAATTCCCGAATAGTCAGTCCAATAACGGATAAAAATATTGCAGTTCCCCAAAAACTAGGACGGGTTAGGTTCAACAATCTAGCTTTTAGGTAGCGAAAATACGGAGAAGAAAGACGACGATTTGACATAAGGATGGCAAAGGGTGAAAGAAGTAATGAAATATATCAAAATTTATAAAAATATCTTAAAAATATCTTAAAAATATATTCGCTCAAATCAATTAATAAACTGAATATTTGAGAAACATTGATTTTATCCTAGCCTAAGCGTAGGCATTTAGTCATCTGCTAGAGACATATATATTAAAAACTTCATGTTTTGCCCCTACTATAACTAACTGCCGCGTGCGCGCGCGTTTACCATTCCCTCGTATCATAGGAGATATAAGAAATGTAGCGATTTGGGACGTAGCAATTACATGGGCAGTATTTGGGAACTAGATTTTTACTCGCGTCCAATTTTGGATGAGAATCAGAAGAAGGTATGGGAGGTATTGATTTGTGAAAGTCCCTCGGTAAAGAGCGCAAACCCTGACTCTTTATTCCGTTTTGCAAAATACTGTCCTAGTACCCAGGTAAATTCGGGGTGGTTACGAACGGCAATTAATGAAGCAATCGAAAAAGCACCCAGTCCACCAGTTCGCATCCGCTTCTTCCGGCGCCAAATGAACAATATGATTACCAAAGCGTGTGTAGATGCAGAAATTCCCGTACAACCAAGTCGGCGAATTCTATTATTACACAAATGGTTACAACAGCGTATGGAAGAAGTGTATCCAAACGAACCAGGGTATCAAGGAGGTACAAATCCATCAGTACGTCTAGATGCTCCACTTCCGCAGCGTTTACCCGATGCATTAGAAAGTGAAAAATGGAGATTTGTCACATTAAATGGTAGTGACTTTACTGATATGTCCGAATGGGATATAGGTTTTGGAGAAGCATTCCCATTATCAATGATGGGGGTTGACGACTCTGGTTTAATTCCAGGTATCTTACTATTTTCAGGACGGTCACTACCATTAGCAGCTTGGATGTCAGGTTTAGAAATAGCTTCCTTAAGATTTGACGCAAACCTTGGTGACGGAAGACTAATACTAGAAACAGGCGCCACCGAGAGTTGGGTATTACTAAACATTCGCAGTTCAGAAATGCAAAACCAAGCATCCTCATTTGAAGAAGCGAAGCAAAAAGCCAACGGAGTTCATTTTCTTGGCATCCAGTCAAGCCCCCAATCAGAATCTTTTGCCGGATTTTGGCTTTTGCAAGAGGCCGTTCTACCGTAAAGTGGTTGAGGAGTAAAAAGTGCCAGAGTGCTGAGTAAGGTGCGTGACACTACTAGTTCATTGGTTTTATTTCACGACTGTTATGGTGTCACACACCCTACCTCCTAACTAAACACTCAGCACTCTGGCACTCAGCACTAAGACAAATATGGCGCCAAATAAATTTCCATCCTCACCACAACCAGAAGAACTTCTCTCTTTAGCAACTAAGTCAGGAGCTACCGCAGCAGAAGTATATCAGTCACGGTCATTATCTCGACCCGTGTTTTTTGAAGCAAATAGACTCAAACAAATAGAAACAAGTCAAGCGGAAGGTACTGTGCTGCGGTTGTGGCAAAATGGCTGTCCGGGACTTACCGTTGCACACGGTTCGGTTGAACCAAAAGCAATGGTCGAACGCGCGCTAGCTCTGAGTAAACTTAATTTCCCAGAAACTATAGAGTTGGCACAAAAAAGTAAACCTGTTTTCGGTGACATCGGTTCAGAAGTACCATTAGAGGTATTAGTAAGTTGGGGAAAAGAAGCTATTACAATTATTCGTGATGCTTATCCAGAGGTATTGTGTAACGGTGATTGGGAATGCGATACCGAAACTACTCGACTTGTAAATACCGAAGGTTTAGATTGTCACTATACTGATACCACGCTTTCTTGTTATCTTTCGGCTGAATGGGTAAGAGGTGAGGATTTTTTGAGTGTTTCGGATGGTCAAACTAAACGCGATAGCTTACATCCAGAAAAAGTAGCGCAACAAATTATACAAAGACTTGATTGGGCACGTGAAAATGTTGCTTGCGAGCGTGGACGGGCGCCAATTTTGTTTACATCAAAAGCAGCGGATATGTTATGGGGTACAGTACAATCAGCACTAAATAGTAAACACGTTTTAGAAAAAGCTTCGCCGTGGGTATCCCGAATTGATCAACCTGTTATTGATGCTCAGTTAACATTATATCAAGACCCACTTGCAGGCCCTTACAGTTGCCCGTTCGATGATGAAGGTACACCAACACAGTACAGAGTATTTGTTGAAAAAGGTGTATTAAAAAATTTTTATAGCGACCGCGCGACTGGACGGAGTTTGGGTATAGATAGTACAGGTAACGGCTTTCGTCCAAGTTTGAGTAGTTATCCCACTCCAGGTTTATTTAACTTTCTCGTTCAGCCTGGAACCATACCATTAGAGGAATTAATCACCAAGTTAGACTCTGGTTTAATTGTAGACCAAATGCTAGGAGGCGCCAGTGGTATATCGGGTGATTTTTCAGTCAACATAGATTTGGGCTACTATGTAAAAAATGGTGAAGTTACGGGTCGAATAAAAGATACTATGGTAACGGGTAATGTTTACACAGCCCTAAAGCAAGTCGTAGCTTTAGGTAATGATGCGGATTGGAACGGTTCGTGTTATACGCCCTCTATGATTGTTGAAGGATTATCAATTACGACTAAAGTTAGTAATGATTGATGATTATTTAGTTATTAGTTATTATTGAACGAACATTTGATTTTTGCTTATTTTTGCTTATTTTTGTTTACTGAACTATAAATTTAATTTATGGCTTCCCCGGTTTTGCCTCAACGGTTTCGCAATATGTTGCAACCGAGAAGAGGTTTAGCAATAGCAGAAGCTTCACTAATTGGACTAGTAGCCGCCCTTAGTGCGGTAATACTAAAATTAGGTTCGGGTGCGTTAGGAACATGGCGAGTACATACATCACATTTTTTACCAAGTTGGATAGCACTTCCATTAGTCGGCGCCAGCTTTGGTTTTATAGCAGGTTTACTTGTCGAACGATTAGCACCCGAAGCATCCGGTAGTGGAATTCCTCAAGTCAAAGCATCGCTCGCAAACTTTCCAATTAAACTATCATTAAAGATTGCCTGTGTAAAGCTTGTTAGCGCTATCATCGCCATCGGTTCGGGGTTAACACTTGGGCGCCAAGGTCCAACAGTACAAGTAGGCGCCGGACTTGCCGCAGCGTTAAGTCGCTTAGTTCCAACTTCACCCGACCATCGGCGCCAAATGATTGCAGCAGGAGCAGGTGCAGGACTTGCAGCAGCGTTTAACGCACCAATAGCAGGGGTTCTATTTATCGTCGAAGAATTACTCCAAGACCTATCTGGTCTCACCCTCGGAACCGCCATCATCGCCTCATTCATCGGTGGAGTTGTTTCAAGACTACTAGGTGGTGGCACTTTACAACTCAACCTCCAAGCCACTCAAAATTTAGACCAAAACATCAGCAGTTTTGTTCTCACTGATATTCCATTTTACCTACTTTTAGGTATTCTCGCAGGTGTTTTTGCGTCTTTTTTTAATCGAGGCTTAGTTTATAGTATTAAAATATACCGTAGGCTTCATATAAGTTTACCGCTGCGTGTGGCATTAGCAGGATTGTTTTCAGGAATTGTAATAGCCTTATTACCAGAATCATTCCGCGATAATACAGGTTTGCGTGAATTTGTTATTTTTACTAAATTACCAGATGCAGCACTAGCAACGCTTGTGTTTGTGGCGCAGTTTGTTCTTACCTTAGTGGCATTTGGTTCCGGCGCCCCAGGTGGGTTGTTCGCACCAAGTTTGATATTAGGCTCATGTTTAGGGCATATCGTTGGGGCACTTGAATATTATTCACTCGGAGCAAATTCAGTTCCAACGTTTGCTTTGGCAGGGATGGGAGCATTTTTTAGCGGTGTTTCCAAAGTTCCAATTACGGCAATAGTAATTGTTTTTGAAATGACAACCAACTTTACCTTGGTGCTGCCGTTAATGATTTGTTCAGTCACATCATATCTTGTTGCCGAAAAATTAGTGCCTGGGTCACTCTACGACAAACTTTTAAAATTAAACGGTATAGATATAGAACAAACAAAGGCGCCAGAAGGTGTTTTAACGAGGTTAACGGCAAGGGAAGTAATGCAAAGTCGTGTTGAATCGCTAGATGCAGATATAACGATAGAAGAAGCAATACAAGCGTTTTCACGGTCACACCATCGCGGTTTTCCAGTAGTTGAAGAATTCAAGTTAGTAGGGATTGTTACACAAAGCGATTTACTCAAAGTGCGTGAGTTAAATTTATCGTCTGATCAGGCATTAAGAGAAATCATGACGCTACAGCCAGTATCAGTGACACCCAAGCATAGTTTGAGCAATGTATTATATTTACTCGACCGCTATAAAATTAGTCGGCTACCAGTTGTCGAAGGGCGCCGACTAATTGGTATAATCACGCGCGCTGATATAATTCGTGCAGAAGCAGACCACCTCAACTGCAAAAACTCCACAGGTCCTGTATCCGAACCATCTTATGTTGTGTACCAAACACGTTCCCCTAGTATCGGAAGGGGTAGACTGTTATTACCAATAGCAAATCCTGAAACTGCTGCAACTCTGATAAAAATGGCTTTCGCTATCGCGCGCGAACGGCACTATGAAATCGAGTGTGTACAGACTATAATTGTATCTCGATACTCCGCACCATCAGAAAGCGAAGTTCGTACAGCAAAAAGTAGACGTTTACTACGTCAAGCCGAAGTATTAGGCAAAAAGTTAAAAATTCCTGTTCATACGCAAATTCGCGTAGCTCATGATGTCGCGAATGCAATTTTAGAAACCGTCAACGAACGCCACATAGACATTATATTAATGGGATGGAAAGGCAACACATCGACACCAGGACGCATATTTGGTAACGTTGTTGATACAGTAATTAGGCAAGCGAGTTGTGAAGTAGTGCTTGTGAAGCTAGGTGTAAGTAAAGAATATAAACCATCTAGTTTAAAATCAAAACTAATCAATGCTTCGATACGGGACTATATAAAGGTAGGCAAACCTCCAGTATTTTCCGAAGACTCCCTAATAATTCCCACACCTCATACTCCCGAACTTGAATTTAACAAATGGTTAGTACCAATGGCAGGGGGACCAAACGCTTGGTTAGCAATAAAATTATTACCTGCACTGGTGACATTAGGGGAAAACTCAAAAATACGTTTAACAAGAGTTTTTAAAACAAACGAAGACAAACCAGACATGAAGGTATTAGAGGAAGCTATTCGTCAACTTATTCGTAACCGAAAGCTTCACAGTACTGTCATCGCAGAACCAATAAGAGCAAACTCAGTTAGTGAAGGAGTAATAAACCTAGCAAACAAAGAACATTATGATGTAGTAATTATAGGCGCCTCGCGCGAAGGGTTATTACAGCAAGCCATAAATGGAAATATACCTGAAGCAATAGCATCAGGAGTTGAAAGTACAGTTATTTTAGTACGCGGCGCCGTTAATTTGTAACATTGGTTAGGTGGGCAGTGCCCACCCAGCCCTTTCAATGCGAATATTAGTACTAAAAGGTTGGCCTCAAATACATGTTCAATTAACCTCCTAAAAACAAGACTTGCGGCATATCCTTCAAAAAAATGAACAATATAAACGGCGCCATGTTGATCATTTTTGATATCCGAAGTGAGTAAATTGGGCCGATGACTAAAAAACCTAATTTGTGGTTAACGCAAGAATGTGGGTTTCAGGCGCCGATTTCATAGTACTCTAGTTCGCGTTGAAAGGGCTGGCACTGCCCACCCTACTAACGAACACGAGTACCAGTACCAACAGCATCACGGATGTCATTTAACCCGGTAAAAACTAGTAACAAGTACTAATTTCTACTATGTATTGGGGTACATCCTCCCCAGCCTCAACCGAAGTTGAAGCATTCGTTAAGTCGTTTAAAGACTTAATAAAAATGTTAATTGCACCATTCCAATCTCTAGGTAAGGAGTGTCCACAACTAGGACATTTAAACTTTTTATTTCCTCCCAGTTTTTCATGTACGTGACCACACTTAGAACAAGTTTTTGAAGTATACTCTTCAGTTACATCATGTACAACGCAACCTCGTTTGAGTGCGTGAAACTTAAGAGTTTGTTTGAACCTATAATGTGACCAAGTAAGCATGTTTCTGGCTGTTTTAGAAGTAATTTTTCTTTTCTTCTTCACAACCATTTTAGATGTCTCAAACGTGGGAAGAAAAATATGTTTATAGTTTTTAGTTAAGGCCACAGAAGCTTTATTATGAACTTCGTTAGTGAGAAACATAATCCGAGTTCTTATCGCTTCAGACTGTTTCCTCAATTTCCAACGTAACCGTTTATTACTTCTGCCCTTGGACTTTGCAATACTAGATTGTATTTTATCTAGACGTTGGCAGAGAATTACTATTTTAGATATTGAACCATTACCAATTTCTAAAATATTTTCTCCATCAAATCCTGTGAGGAAGGTTCTAACTCCTGGGTCTAACCCAATACAGTTTTTCTCGTTATTAACAACAAACTCAAATGGAACTGAAAAACAAATAAACCATCTACCTTTATCAACCAAGATAGTAAATTCTGATGGCATTTCTCCACATAAAGGTTCCGCAGGATTAATCTGTAAGTCCCTAATACGAACCGTTTTACCATTTGTCGATGCTTTGATTGTCGGATAATGAGTAAAACCAGCAACGCTCTTTTTATCACCTTTCCCTGAATAAAAAGCACCCCAGTATTTAGCTCCTATTCTTAAACTTTTAACTGGTTCGCGACATGATTTAAATCTGGGATTTGGCTTATTTTTTGTCGCGGTTTTAGAAAAAGCTATTTTGGCATCAAAAATTGCTTCTTCGCGCGGAGAATAAGGACACTCTGCAACCCAATCAGGACAAGATTTTAGGATAATATCTCTTAAATCGTACTGGGATGGTTGTTTTTCTCCTTTTACAAAACAGTCACGTTGATAAGCAATTGCTTGGTTATAACACCAACGACATGCCGCAAGCCATTTTCTATATACTAGTTTGAGATTCGTTTCCGGGTAAATCCTTATCTTCTTTGATTTTTTGTTTATACTTTTTAAGTCCGTATAACTTGGAACTGAAGACGTGGATAATTGCCAAGATGTCTTCGACAAATTCTCGTTCAGGAGACAAATCAATGCGGTTGAGAACCACGAGTTTTGTATTGTTTTGGATGCAGATGTAGTCGATGATTTCGATTCCAAACCTTGCGAGTCTGTCCTTATAACTGCATACAACTTGCTCGACATCTCCAGACAATATTTGTCCCAAAAGGGTTTGTAGACCTTTTCGTTTATAGTTGAGTCCACTTCCAATTTCTTTGATGACGCTTCCTCCTGGGAACAATGATTGGAGGTAGTCTGCTTGTCGGTTGAGGTCATCTCTCTGTTTATGGGAACTGACTCGGCAATAGAGATAGGTTGTTCGTTTTTTAAGTGCTTTTGGGTCAACGATGCTATCGATGTCGTATCTTCTGTGATTAGAGGGAGTTCTAATTGCACGTATTTTCCCGGATTTGTCCCAATCTCTGAGGGTCTTTTCTGAGACCTGGAGGATTTGCATTGCCTCACGTGGCGTGACATATCGAACCATATGAACCTAATTGACTACAGATTCACTCTATCACTTTCTTGCACTTATTTCCGGAAATTAACATTTCTTAGAACTTATTTTGGCATCTAGTACTAACGGTCATAAGCTACAGTTTCAACATTTTTCTTACTTCTGCGACTAAGTAAACCAAACAAACCAAGTAGACCCATTAGTCCCCAGTCACCATCTGCAAAATTATTATCAGTCGCGCGGTCAGCATTATTTACAGTACGTTCGGTTGTTGTGGTTGTATCTGTACCAGTACCTGTTTGAGCAGACGCGCGCATAGTGGCAGGTAAAGTAACCAAACTAGCAACCAACAAACTTGTTCCTACAAATTTAGAGACATTAGAGCGCTTCATGTTCAATTCCTCAACAAATAATATTTGTTTCAATTCATATGTAAAGGTTATTAAGTTTTGATTACTACAAAATCAGCCATCAGTCAGAGATATTAGTCAGCTTTAAGTTACATATCACAATTCTTGAATTTACGTTCATCGTAGGGTGCGTGACACCACCTACTATTGTAAAACGAAGCGCAGTGATAGTGGTGTCACGCACCTACAATCTGTTTGTAAGCAAGTCGGCGCCATAACAAGTATAATTTTTATTCAGAATAAATCATTTTTTTGGTCATTCCACCGTCAATAACAAAATTTTGACCAGTAATAAATGATGCAGCGCTACTAATTAAATACGCAATCATAGAAGCAATGTCCTCCGGTTGTCCAACTCGACCAGATGGATGTTGAAGGTGGTCGATATCTCGTAAATTAGGTTCTTGCTTTAAACTAGATTTACTCCAAGTCGTAACATCTATCCATCCGGGACTGATACAATTAACTCGAATATCTGAACCAAGACTTATAGCTAGAGCATGAGTAAGTGCAACAATACCTCCTTTAGAGGCAGCATAAGCTTCTGTATTTGGTTCCGACTGTAACGCGCGCGTTGATGCTATATTAACGATGGCGCCTTTTGAGTGGCGTAAATAAGGAACAGCATACTTTGACATCAGAAAATAACCAGTTAAGTTGGTTTCTATAACTTTATTCCAATCATTCAAAGATAAATGCTCTATTGGCGCATTGTTAGGATTTGAGATACCAGCATTGTTAATAAGTGCATCAATATGCTCATAATTTTTAATTGTTTTTTCAACACACTGATGCACAGAGTCCTCTTGAGAAACGTTTGTTTCAATAAATAATAAATTTTTTTGAAACTTATTAAACTCTTGTAAACATTCTTCACCAGCTTCAACATCAATATCAGCGATTACAACATTGTAATCGCTGTTTAATAAATATTCAGTGGTGCATTTACCAATTCCTTGGGCGCCACCTGTAACAATAACAGTCTTAGTCATTTTGTACAAACGAATATTGTTTGAATTTACACATCGCGTGCGCTAAAAAAGTTATAAATAGCAAGAGTAATGGCTAAAACTAACGCTATGTGAATAAGATTGCCTGCGATATTAAGTACTAAACCTAACACCCAGAAAGCAATCAGTAAACCAACAACGCCCCAAATAAGACTTATCATAAATTTTGTTTACATTGAATTTCCACAGCTTAGATATTCTAAATCGTTACCATAGCTGAGTTATATTCATCAAAATATAGATATTTCAATCTAAATCATCTACCTTTAGTGAGAGATGACTAAGATTGTATCAATTTGGTCTTTAAATGCTTTTCTTACTGCCTTTTACTCCTTATCTCTAAATATTGCAGCAATTTTGAGGATTTTATCCACACTAACGTCGTCCCACTGTACGGCTTTCAAGGCGCCTAAGTCAATAAAATACCGAGCTATCTCATCGTCATCAGGTAAGACTCGTCCAAACGTGCCTTGAACTTCAGCAGTACCATTAATACGCTTATATAGACTACCTTTGACTTTAAAAGTATACCCTCTTACTTCCTCAATCTTGGCTATCTCATATTTCCAGCGATTGTCTATATATATATAGTAGCGAACTAAATCACCATATTTTAGCTCTACTAACATAGAGGCCAGTTTACGCTCCATCGGCTTCAGTACTTTTGAATCATTGGGGTATGATTTACTTAAGTACTCCAGTTGTGATTTTAATGCTTTCTTCTCACTTTGGACACGCGCGTTTTCTATATCTGCCTCAGAAGTCTCAACAACGGAGATATTTTTTAGCTTTTTGCCGGCGCCGTTTTCGCTTTGAAACTTGATTAATGCAGCTTCGGCAGCGTCAATAGATTTAAACTGTTTAGCCTCAAAAAGTTCTACAGGATAATCAAGATATCTTTTACCCTTATTGATCACTTCGCTCAAATAGCAAATTTTCCCAGTTAATAAAGTTCCTTGGATAACGTACATAAAAGTTAAAGATACTAATTATCATCCCATACAAAGAGCCGTGAAACTTTCTGATTTTGGGAGCATCGAAATTGCTTTTCTATTGTACCATTTCCACGAATAACTGGAAATTTAAATTTTGAGCAATTGCATATCTTCCATACTCTAGGTATTATTATATACACATCTCTTATCTATGTGTCCTCTGTGTCATTACCAGCATTAGTACAGCTATTTAATAAACCTGAAGGTTGTTTTGCTGGTTGGCGCCCACGAGAAATGTTACAATAGGTGTTTGCCAAAAATGATAATTAATCCCGAAAATGTTCCTCAAAGAACTACTTCAAATTACCCCGAACAATTTCAATCACGAGTCGCTGGACGCATTAAACAGGCTCTAGGAAATGCAGCAGGAATCAAAAATTTTGGTATAAATTTAGTCCATCTTTTACCAGGGAGTTGTTCATCGCTTCGGCATTGGCATAGTAAGCAGGATGAATTTATATATGTAATTGAAGGTGAAATTACGTTGATAACCAATGCGGGAGAGCAAATATTAACACCAGGTATGATGGCAGGTTTTCCCGCAGGCGAGGCAGATGGACATCATTTGGCTAATAAGTCAAATCAAATAGTTGTGTATTTAGAAGTTGGTGATAGAACACCCAATGATGAAGCACATTATCCAGATGATGATTTAGTAGCCCAGGAGAGTGAAAACGGTTGGATTTTCTTGCATAAAGATGGTAGCAAATATTAATTGCAATCAACCACGCGGAAACTCAAATATCCAAAAACTAGGTCTTTGCCGGAGTCTCTGGCGCCATATAATTTATGTTTATTCCAAAAGTGG
>NZ_JBXXZH010000209.1:0-16885 GCF_059640475.1 Calothrix sp. CBUCES-K 9914 | reverse complement strand
GATATAGCAAGCGATTTACGTAATGAATTACAATTTGATGATAATAACCATCAATATTTATTAGCATTACACACCGATGCTAAAGTCTTAAATACGGATGAAATCAGACCGCACCTGCATTTAATAGTCAATCGTGTTGATTATCAAGGTAAATGTAAAAACGATTATCTGGATTACATTAATATCCAAAAAGCTTTAAGGAAGATTGAACAGAAGTACGAACTGATTCCACAACAAAGTAGTTGGGAAGTTGAAGCTAAAAAGGGCACTCCATCCAGGGAAGAAGAAACCAAATTTATTCAAGATGCAATTAAACAAGCTGCTAACGATAAACCAGAAATGCCAACCTTTATCAGCAGGTTGTTAGCACAAAATATTGACGTGCAATGTAGAATTACCCGAACTGGTAAGCTGCAAGGTATTAGCTATTGTTACAACGATAAAGTTTTAAAAGGACGGCAAGTAGGACAAGATTATACGCACATCGGTATTCAATCAAAACTCGGTGTCGTACATAAACCAAGTCACAAACAGCAAATTGAATTGTTGATTAAAACCCATCAAGTCGATAATGATTTATCAACTGCTTCAACAAGTGACAGCAATAATGGTGATAGTAATTCGACTTCTTCTCTATCTGTATCTAACAACCTTTCTCAACAAAAGTACGCAAACGCAATTGCCCCAACTGTTCGTCTGTTATGGCTTCGGCAAAAACCAGACAAAGTTTTGAAGGGCAGCAAGTACGACCTCGAACTAGATGTTTCAACAATTTTGGTTAAGCGCAAGTCAGGGGAGGAAATCGCACAAATCTCACTCGATGTTGATAAGGCGCCACAAGGAATAGCACTTAACTCAGAAGATGTGGATAATTTCCGCTCCTTACAACAAATATTAGACAAGCACCTTGCCAAACAACAGCAGCAGCAGAAGCAACCCAAAAAAAGTAGCGGATTAGAGTTGTAGTTTGGTTAAAAGCAGTTACTACCTCAAAAATCAAAATTTTTATAGTAGTAACCAGATCGCTCGGATGTTATTGGGATAGAGCAAAGCACAAATCCCTCAACAACACAAAGTATCAAGAATTGGGAGCGTCACTGCCTTTTTGAGGCGTGTTCGCGCTCCCGCGAATTTGATATACTAAGCTCAAGCAAGTTACATAAACACAGCAATGGTACAAATTCCAGAAGAAAGCGAACTAATGGCTACTGTTTTCTTGAAGGACGGGTCAAAAGTCTCAGTTCCAATCTCCGAACTGGGAGAGTATCTCGAAGCCAATCAAGACTTAATCCAAGTACAGAAACTTAAAAGCCGTCGCGGCCCGATTCGTTCAAAGATTGCAGCAGAAACCAATCCCGCCGCTTAACTGTACAAAATCACGGTTACTGAGAGCAATTGACCATCGTAGTTTAGAGCTTCTAGTTTTTCCTGGCTTTTTGCAAGAAACACGTCGCATCCCCTAAAAAGCCGATACTCAGTTCGCGGATTGTCACCGGAACTGGGAATATATTCCTGTTCTGTACCTAGTTCCACATACGCCCATACATCTTTTCTCCCCTGTACCAATCCATCAACCCAGCCACCTGTAGTCGCCGATTCAAAGTCAGAGCGTGTAACTTTTACCCTCAATGCCATTTGTAGATACCCTTCACCAATTTTTACTTCCAAAACATTTTAATTGCTCGTTACTACCCTAAATTTTCCAAAAATTGGAATAGTAATTTATATTGGCGCCATTAGAATCCGTCGATAGGGTCGGGTAATAATTTCTCATATTTTTTTATTCCCCACTCGTAAAACCAAGCGGACTTACTCGCTGTACCGTCAACAAAACTTACCCTGTATTCTTTGGCGTGTGCGCTACGAGAATTAGATGGTACTTCTACAACTGTTCCAACCATCCCTTTGTATTTGCCTTTTGCTGTAATCTCTACTTCGGTTTGGGGTTCTATTTTTAAACTTGAGACGGTAGTGTCAGCAGTGTCAGCACTACTGTCAGCAGTAGTGTCAGCTGAACCAAGAGTCCCAACAGATTTAGTCACAGCAGGGGTTTCAGGCTCTTTTTTTGCGGTAGTGTCAGCAGTGTCAGCAGTGTCAGCTGGGGTATTA
Organism: Calothrix sp. CBUCES-K 9914; assembly: GCF_059640475.1. Classification (NCBI taxonomy): domain Bacteria; kingdom Bacillati; phylum Cyanobacteriota; class Cyanophyceae; order Nostocales; family Calotrichaceae; genus Calothrix; species Calothrix sp. CBUCES-K 9914. Next base: position 14,776 of record NZ_JBXXZH010000209.1, on the reverse strand, counting down.
GAATCTGTTTTTTTGGCAAAATCTGCAACGTTGGCACCATTTGACGAAGAACTAGACGCCGAGTCACTAGCATCATTATTATTGGATGAATTATCCGACTCATCCTTATTTTCTTTTGAAGTGCTGACACTGCTGACACTGCTGACAGTAGATTTATTTTTTTCTTCAAATCCATCATTATCAACGTTTTCAGGGTTTTCCTCATTGCTGACAGTAGTGCTGACAGTAGCGCTGACACAGCTGACAGTAGGGATAAAAACAGTGGAATTTTTATTTTTTTCTATAACCCCATAACCAGAGGTTTCTAGTTCCTTGAAGTACTCTAGTACTTTATCCTTGGTGGTTCTACCCCCTAAACAGCTTCTAATTGCATCTCTGATGGATAACTTGCCTAGTCTCCGAGATTCTGTGAGCAGTTTTGTTAGCACTGCTGATAATTCACCTTTAGCAATCGCATTAGAGGAATGGATTAATTTGATTTGTCCAATGTAGAAGTTGGTCAGCTTAACTGCTCTCTCGATAATGTGTAGAGGTATCTCCGCCGGAACATCTGTTCCAGCACAAACATGCTCCAACACATGCAAATTAATAGCTATTCTCCCAATCCTGCCTTCAGATTTGGAATAAACTGCCCTCATCGCTGGGTCAGGACTACTAACACGTAGTTGTTCAAACTTGTTGTAAGCTTTCTGGTAGCATTTAAAGGCGCCTGGACTTAACTTGTAATAACACTTAAGTAAATTATCGACTTTAGAGTAAACTCCTGTTAGTAAGTCAGAGATATCTACCCCACCACCCAAGTCGTCGCTAAGAGTAGCAGCTTCAAGTGCTTGGTTTACAAAGATAAAGCGCGACCATTGCCCATCAGGGTCTTTTTCATCTTTCATCAAAGAATGTAAAACACTTGGTTGGGTGGCGCCAAAAATTGAAAGATAAGTTTTTGGTGAATAGCTATCAATGCCATCTTTTCTAAGTTCTAAATTCCCGCTGCCATCATAATAAGAAAGAATATCTTGGGCATCAGAACCGCGCCCACCACGGTACTGGTTTGCGGATTTAAAAAGTCCCGCTAGTTCATCAGCTAAGTACATTAAACTTTTATCTGGAACTCTAGCTGCTTGAGCTTTAATGGCTTCTCCAGTTGCACCAGTAAAATAATAAACCTTTAATTGTGGTTTTAAAGGTTCTTCTCCAACATCAACATCTTTATTTTTTTTATTTTCTGACCACGCTGCTAACTCGCGTTCGTACTCTCCTTTATTGTGTAGGTATATTCCATTTTCTCTGTTTTGTAATTCTCCCAATGGCTCTTTTACAATTGTTGAGAAAACTGGAGATTTACGTTGTCCTGTCTCTGAAACTGTTGCCCCATATAAAGTTGGAGGTACATGAAATCTTTGACCACTGTGAACAATCAACATTGTACCTACTTTATGCAAACTACTCACAGCTACTAAAAGCGTAGTCAGAATAACTGCTGGACTAATAGCCATCCACTTACAATATTGTGTTAAAGGATTTGCTAGTTTCTCCGGTAAAAAATCTGATAATTTCAGGTTTGCGTCGGCTAGCCCTAACAGTTCATCAACTTCTTTTAGATTTTCTTCTCTATTCTCGTCAACCTCAATTTCTGACTTGATAAGACGAGCTAATTTTTCTATATCCCGTAATGGCTTCTTTACGGATTCAGCTAGAGAAATAAAAGCAACATACTCTTCGCTATGCGATAAACCCCTTGACAGTATCTCAATCAATCGGTCGCGTAAGCTTAATTCTACAACTGGAGGATTCCCATCATTTCCACCACTATTACTAGAGCTTTTTTTGTTGAATTGTGAGGCGCCAAAGCTTTTACCTGTAGATTTATTTTGATTGTGCTTCCAGGCATTTACACAATTGGAGATTGCATCATCAGTTAACGTTGCAGTTGGGTTTGATTTTTCTGCTGACTGCCAAATCAAATCTGCTTCTTTTACATCTAAGGATGGTGAGCAGCGCGCGGCATATAAATCAAATAATTGTCTTGGATGTTCGCTGTATTGAATGCCCAAATATTGTAATCTCGCAGCAGTGCCAATTAAATTTCTGGCTAGTTTCGCGCCATTACTATTTCTGCTGCCCTCTGCGGCGCCGCTATCAATTAGCGCGCGGTCATCTTTACTTAGACATACCGATAAAGGTACATCACCTATTATTGGCGTATAATTGATTTCCGGTTCCAGTTGTGTTTTGGATTGAGGAATAACAGAGCGCAATTCTTCGTAACTGTATTTTTTACCCGAATTATTAATTATGCTCGTTGGATTAGCCCCAGCTTCTGAAATATGGAAGCATCCAGCCAGCCGCATTACCCTTGAGGAATTTTTTAGGGAACGGTCAGCATCAGCGTAATCTAATAAATCTGTTTGTAATGCTTTCCACTGTTCAGGGCTGCAATATTTATCAAGTACCCAGTAACTATGTATTGACTTCCCGCCCGTGTCTACCTGAAATGTTGGTTCTGGTAAACCCAACTCTTGCCACAGGATAGCTGAAATTTCTTTTGGCAAGTTGTCATGTTCATAAAAAATGGCACGACCGCTTGTCACTTCTTTATCGGTTTGCCCCCCACCATTAACAACAAAGTAAACACCCATACCATCTTCTTGATACTTTGTTGCTATGCGTATCAGTTCATTTGAACTTTTAGTTTGGGCTTTGCGTGCTGAATTTTCTTCTTTACAACGAGGGTCATCTTTTGGGTAAAAAGCTCGGATATAAACTGTGTCGCCTCTTTTGTAACCTAGTGCAACTAGGTGTTGGGATATTTGAGACTGGTCTAATCGAACGAATGTTTCGTTTTTTAAGTTTGCTGTGGTCATAAGTAAAAGATTCACGCACGTTTGCGCGCTCATGTGGAGCGAATCTCTTACCAATAGCCTTTTACAGTTGCTTCGATGAATGCTAATATATATGTAGCACGAATTAACTGCTTCCCTACCAAGGGAAAGCAATTGATAAGTGATTCGTTTGTACGGGAAGGAGCTGCCGGTTCTCAAAGACGTTCAAAGTTTGGTCGCAATGAGTGGGTCAATGAGAAATGGCTGGCAGACTCCAAAATTTAGACGATAAAGAATAATTTTTAATTACTCTTCACCTGCTGTTTACACTTTAACCTACTTTTGGTGATTTTATACTTAATACTACCAAAATCCGTAAATATAAAGTAGGGTTCTTAAAATATAGGTATCCAGCAGCATTAGAGTTATGGCAAGCTTAAAGCAATATTTGGTGTCAAGAAAGTCTGAGATGTTTTCTCAGAAAGAAGCAGAACTACTATCGGGATTTACCAGAAACCAGTTGCGTAAACTGGACGAAGCTGGCTTAGTGGTGCCAAATAGGGATACAGCTATTCTTTATACCTGGAATCAATTGATTTTTCTTAGGGTTTTAAATAAGCTGCGCCAAGACTGGAGTTTTAAGCAGCTTGAGCTTTTGTTCTTGGATTGTAAGCATAGCAAAGTAGGTTCGCTTGATAAGCTTATATATAATATAGATACAAATTTATCTGCAATATTAGTAGTTGATAAAGACGGTGAAGTAATCTTTGATGTTGTTAAGCAATTGAAGATTGATAATGAATTTACAGATTCTAATTTGAAAAAAGCCATATCATCTACATTAAACGGACAAAAATTAGATGAAGAATCTTTAAAAATAATTGCTTACATAGCTGAAAACTCTTTGTCAGACTCCAAAATATCAATTCGCAAGAGAACTCTTGTAGTTATCCCACAAGTAATTCAGGAGCTAATCGAGTTAGGCAAACAATTAAATATTAAGGATTTCGACTTAAAAATAGGTAAGTTGCTGCGTTCGGATAATGGTATTGCTGGAAGATTTGAAGGATTGATATCAGTAGCGTTCATGCTTCATTTTTATACATTATTTAGGTTTCTTACAGTTTCATTTTGAATCTTGGTTATCAAGAAGTTCCTTTAAGTCTGTTAGTGTCATTCCCTGACTTTGAGCCAAATCTTCAAGCTGTCGATTGATTAAATCAAAGTTTGCTTCCAATCGAGCCGAAATTATTTGACTAGCATAAGCGCTGGGAGTTTTGCCGCTGACAGCAGCCCAGTACTTCAACCTTTGAAGGTTATAGCGCGAGACGGTTATATTCAATCTGACATTTTCTTCAAGTGGCATTGCTTCTACTTGGGGCTTTGACATATTTATCCTCCTTTTAAAATACACCCTAGAGATACTAGACAGCTCCCTTCCAGAGATAACAGTTACATCTCAAGGTAAGAATAAGTTGTGCATAAAAACTTTATAGCATCTCTGGGCTATGCTTGTGCTATCTTTGTGCTATATAATTCTTATGTAGTCCAAAGGTTCAATGAATGCAGTTTTAGGGATTTAAACCCCCCTGCAACGCCGAACCCTATACGAGCAAAGGAGCCAAGCCAAAAGGAGCATTTATCCCAGAAATAAGAAAAATCGCGCTTTAAAAATCAAAATCACGACTGTAAAAATTGCAGTATCCGGACAGCATAAGGGATGCAGCGATTTAAGCTCAAAAAAGAACCGATTGTTAATTTTTATTTCATCGGATGCAGTTGTCAAAATCAATGAATCATTGCAGGAGTTTGTAAACAAATGTGTTTTTCACAGTCAGCAGCAATCACTCACTGAAAACTGACAGATTGCAGGCGTGATTTCAAAAATCAGTATTGTTACGGAGTGCTACCAGTTGCATAAAGTTGTTTCAAATACCTAAGTTTAGGGGTACTGAAATGAAAAAATTAGACCAAAAAGAAGCAAGAAACTTATTTGAGGAGGTACTTGGAAAGCGTATCAGTGATGCAAGTTGGTATCGTTTAAAGCCCGTGTTTGGAGATAATTTCCCCCTAATAAAACAGAATGTAACCTGGTTGGCGGAAATTAAAAAACAGTTACCAAAATGTGACTTAAGATTAGTCCCGGTTGTTAATTCTGTGAAGGTTGCCAATGAATTAATCGCGGGAAAGGAATCAAAAATAAGCGGGAAGGATTTACTGGAATTGTTCGACCAACACCAAATTACAATTCATCCCAACACGCTTACAAAGTGGTTTAAGCCGCTTAACGGATTCCGTCAAACTCGCGTGTACGAATTGAAGGAATTGTATCCTGTGATTTTGGCAGCACACACCTATAAGTTGCGGAAGGAAATAGAGAAGGCGCCTGAATTATTTATCCAAGCAAGTTAGTTAAGAGGAATTATGGCAACAGATTACATTAAACGGATTCAATCAAACTTATCGGGAAAAAAAATCAAACTTGGCAGACCCGCAATTAGGGAAGAGTTAGAGTTACTTGGTTATAGCAACGAAACCCTGACTGATGAATTGGCTATGTCAGTAATTAATACATTAGTAAGTAAGTTTGGTGGGGCAGAAACTAAACTTCTCCCGGATTATGAACCAAACAATGAACCAATTAGCGAACCAATTAATGTACTAAAAACGCAGGAACTGGAAACCTCTCAAGAAAATATTGATACGGATTTAGATACTTTCTCAGAGATTCATTTGATTACGGATACTAATTGTTCCGAAGAGATTGAAACAGTAACCGAATCTACAACGCTCTCAACCGAGCCTGAGAAAAATATCGAAACCGGAATAATTGTAAGCTCAGAGGAGAAGCATGATTTAGTAACAGCCCAATCATCCGTACTTGATGTTCAATTATCTGAACTGGAAACAATTGAATTATGCTCCCAGATACCGGACATATTTGATGATTATAAATCATTTGTAGATTCGGTAACTAGTGCTATAAAAGCCTTTGTAGATGACAAATTTGACCACCAGGAAACAAAAACAGTTGATGATTCTATCTCGGAACTAAGGCAGCACATAGCAGCGAGGCAGGCACGGTTAGATAGTAAATTCTCACAAGGTCTTAGCGAAGTAAAGGGGGACTTAGAGCAAATACGCTCAAATATCAAAAGCCGCCAAGTCGCAATCCTTGAAAGATTCAGAATCCCCGCCAAAACCTAAGCTATCAGGTGTAGTTGGGGGTCTAGGAATCTACTACCATTACAAAATTGATAAATGGGATATTCGCCCAATTGGTTGGGGAGTAATCTTGGTTTCTATAGGAGCGCCAGTAGCCTTAACCATTAACGAACATCGCAACCGAATCGAGCAGGTTCAAGCACTTTATCCAAACATTGATAAACGGGATTGTAATTACCAACAGCACCCGGAAGATAACAGGTTTTATTTAGTTTGTCCCGGTAATACGCTTGAAAAAGTAAAGCAGTTTAACGACGAATACGAGAGGAAAAGAGATGAGGATAAAAGACTTCGTAAGCGGAAGAGGGAACAACGTATTGAATCGATTAAAAAACGATTTAAATTTCTCCATCGATACTTTAAATAAGCAAACTTTGGGGGATGAGCAAGAACTTAAGGACTTGCGCGATACACATAAAGATGCCCAATTTATTAACGAATTTCTCCCCCAGATAGCGCAACAGTGGATTGATATCATTGAAGCTCAGGGAACCTATAACGAGAAGATTGCTAACATTATTGAGGCAGGTAGTAAGTATGGGTTAAAGGTATCCTCTTCACAAGCCGCAACGGTTTTGACTGAGGGTAACTATAACAACGGAATTACAGAAATTGATGCCGAATTATTGGCTGCTAGGTTATTACAGGAAACTAAGCACAATGATGAAATGGAATTTATCTCGATGCAGGCAGAGATAGTTAATGCTGAATACTCTGTTGATGCAAAAGATAAATTAATTAAACTGGTAAACCGCCCCTACCTCAAGCAATTAAAAACTGATTCAGATTACAAAAAAGCGAGGATGAAACATATTCTCGAACACGGTAGCGATTCGGAATTGGAGCGCATTAACTATAAGGATTATGTTGCAGAGGCTAGTAATCCGGTTACTCGTATCCTCGCGAAGTTGGGGTTTGTGTTTAGTTAAAATACCACACTTTAATTATGGCATTTTCATTTTTACAACAGGAAAATAAGGTAACTGACACCGAATATCCCGAAGACGTTCAAAAACAGATAGCGGAATTTGAGGCGAATTATAAAGCGGAGATTAGGAAGGAAGCGGGGATAGCAGAAAGGCTTACAAATTATTCTTATGTTGCAGCAGCTTATTTTGTAGGTAAAGCACTAATCGGAATAACATTTAACCCGACCTTGACCGCAGTCAGTGTGTTTACAATCGCGATGATTCCAGCTACCAGGGACTTAGATGGATTCAGAATAAATTACCACAATGGGAAACCAGAAATCGACAATATGCACAAACCTTTTTCAGTTATCGCCAAGATAGGAGGGGCAGGATTCTTAGTCTATGGTGTTCTCAATAATTACTACAGTTTAAAATCCGCAACCGAGCGAACCTATGAAGTTATTGAAACACAGAGAAAGGAGTTTGAAGGGGATAAAAGCCCTATCGCCATACCTCAAAGTATGGGTTTACTTATTAGCTTCCTCCTCATGATTGCAGCTTATTATTTTGTTCCAAAGCGAAAATAGGTACTGGTAAATGAAAAAGTTCTTGCACAAACACGGCACGGTAATAGCTTTGACACTGGCAGGATTTTTTCATTTAGTATCCCACATAGGCACCCAGTTCGAGCGCTATCAGATTTGTTTCGCTCCTTCAGAAAGGGCTTTTTGGGGCTGTGAGAAAGATATCGATTTAGTTGTGTTGAAACAATTATATGATTTATCCCTATACGGGGAGGGGAATGGTTCGGAATTTAAACGGGAATGGATAGATATAATCAAAAAATCAACTGTTGTAAGAGAAATTCCCGCTACCAACCCGGACATCCCTAAATATTCCCTAGCTGTGTTGGGATTAATTATTTACGCGCGGTACAATCAAGGGTTAAAAGCATCGGCACTACAAAACTCTTACTCTTCTGATTTGGAAGCTTTTAAAACTGAAGTGTACGAGAATTGGGTACATGGCTTTAACGAACGTAAGGTTATATTTAAGAAACAAGAATTCCAAGCAGAGCGAGATATTGCAACAGAAATAAATAAGCTTCGAGGTGAGGGACAATTAAAGCATTTACAGGAAGTGTTAAAACGTTCCAATACCATTGATGAAGCTAAATTTGATTTGGCACTGGAAGAGATAGCGGCATCTAAATCTGGATTTACGCGCGTCAAGGCTGAGAACCTAAGAGACGCTGCTAAAGCTGATAAAGAATCCCAGAAATTATTAGGTATGAAGAGTAGCGACCAGGAACCAGAAGGAGCAACATCAACTAAGCTCGAACTGGACGAACAATACCGCTGGATATATCAACTTCTCAAATTACCCTTCCGGGTTTTATCAGGGGAACAGGGAAGCGGTAAAAGCACCTTAGAACGGTTAATGATTCGGCTTCTTAAAGACAGCGGATACCACATTGTAATCGTTAACCCAGAAACTAATCCTAGTGTTTGGGGAGGAGTTCAGGTATTAACCGATGCTCCAGAAATTAACATATTTTTTGAAAGCTTCCCTGTAACAATTCAGGAGCGGAAACAACAAGCTATAGACATGGGAATTGACGAGGACGACTATTTAGATTGCCTCAAAGGTAAATCAGGTTTGGAGGGTAAAGTAGCAATATTTTTGATGGAAGCGAATACTTACGAAGTACACGGAGTTGACCCCGACCACTGGGCAAACTTCTTAAAACAATCCCTTACTAATATCAGGAAGTGGGGTTTTACAGTTTGTCTTACTGCCCATTCAGATAACCAAACTGCGGTTTCTAGTAAATTATCTGGATTCTCTAAGAATATTGATGCGGCGCCCAGAGTTGAATGTATTTCTGCTACCGATAAGGATGGAGAAGCAGTTTCTAGCGGTAAGGCTTGGCTCAAAATGAAGGGAGTTAACGACAAGGAGCCTGTGGAAGTTAGCTTGTACAATTATCCAAAAAGTAAAAAGTTTTAAAGCTAAATGAAAGCTATTGATAGTGGGACAAAAACCGCAACTACTTAAAGTAAATCGAGATAGTCAAGATTAATCGTACTCAGTATGTAATCCCTACTACCATAACCTACTGATAGCAGTAATGTGACACTTTAATTAAACCTAAGTGTTACAAGCGCTTATCAAAATCACCGTTATGTCAATCAAAACAGGGTTTCAGTTTATTCTTTTACTACTACAATCACCCCATAATCAAAACAGTTAGGTGTCACCTTACTTACACCACAGTTAAACCACACTGTCACCTGACTTACTATCACCGTTTATGTAGTACGCCTGAAGGTCGATGTGGTCAGAACTCTCTTGGTGACTGCATTTGACCGCAATTGGCATGTCAAATAATGCAGTACGTTTTGGGTGGTGTCATGCTTGCTGACAAGGTATGTTGAATGGGGTTATTCACACCGCGCGCTCCCACGAGTGGAAATCAATATTATTGATAATAAATAGTATTATCAAATACTACAAAAATAGTAATAGTAAAGGCGCTCCCTTAAGACAGCGTAACCCATACTATTGATACGCAGCACTCAAGGGAGCGCGGTATCTTGGCGCGTCCCTTGAGTAACGCTATAAGGTCACGTTAGAAAAGGGGGAAATATAAAGATAAGATTTATATGCAGCTTGTTTTGACGTAAACTCGTGCAAGTTTTTCGCCTCAAACTACGCTTCTATACTGAGCCTCAAGGAGTATATAGTATCATCAAGCACTATAATAATCTTTAAGTACGTAAGTAGCGATGCGAACGAACTTTTTAGCTAAAACTTTTATCAAACAGTCTTTTCACAGAATAATGACTACTTGTTGCCCTTATTAACCCACGATTAAGACTACGTATATTCCACAATGAACACTTTTGCCCGGACATGGGTATAAATAACATTTGCGTTTTTTGTTAAGTAAATTAAAACAGTAATAAGCACATCTAACCTAAGAAATAAAGACAACTCAATTACCTGTAATTATGGTTTAAATGCCATACATCTATAACGTAATTGACCAGATAAGAGATTATCTGGTTTATAGTGGCGTATGTTTTAACGCGCTCATAATCTTTCAGAACGTGCTTTAAGAGACAAGCGCACATCTACCTTCATCCAATTTAATTATGAATCAACAGTTAAGCGGTTTAAATATTGATATTGTAATCGCTACAAGCAAACCAGTAAAATCTATCATTGAACCAGCATTTTTAGATGCTGCGAATATTACTTCGGGAATGGAATTAGCTTCTGAACCAATATCTGCTCCTGGTTATGCACGCACGGAGTATAAAAAAGGGAAGAAGGGAAGTATTATTCTAACAGCAGAACAAAACCGAGTTGGATTTTCAGAAACACTCAACTCAGAAGATAACGAGGCGCCTGCTATTATAAGAATGTCTACAAGCTACACTCAAATGCTTCCTAATTTGGGATGTGAAGCGGTTGGAATTAATTTCCGAGGATTTTTAGCGTTTCCTGAAAACAAAGATGCTGCTTCAAGATACATAACATCAAACTTCCTTGCTAACTCTTCATTCACATCAATTGGTAAGTCACCAGTTCGTGCATCTATAAATTTGGTGTTCGACACAGAACGCTGTCCGGTGTATTTTAGCATAGCTGAAGCTGGTATGCGTTCTGAATCGGAAGAAACTACTACACCAATTGTTGTGTTCAGTGGTAGTTTCAGTTATGTTCTTAAAGGTGAAACGAGCGCAGAAAAATTAGCTTACATGCACGAATGTATTGGTAATTGGCAGTTTGATTATGCTGTGTTTACTGATATTATTAACAATCACTTCCTAGCACAAAACGTTGTCGAGCCAAGTTACCAACAAGTACCACAATTAGAAGCTGATAATCATTTATATGCTGCGGGTGCTGCTTAAGATCACTCATAAAGCATACGAACTTAATACAATAATAAGCTATTAGCTATAACACACTTATCAGCTAATAGCTATCGTGACATATATACAACATTTTTTTTGCAAACAAATAAAAATAATCGGCGCCACTCGAAGCAATAAAATTTGACAATTCGGCGCAATCATCAAATAAAAAACGCTTTTTAAAAACTTTACTTTACTTAAATTGACTTTAAAAGGGTAGCATAATGTCTAGTTCAAACGCGCAGAATAACAACGGTGTATTCGGTAATTCTTTAATTGATGATGCAACACTTGTCAAACCATTAACCGAAAGTCTAAAACCTTTAGATATAAAACCAGCAGAAAGCAACACACAGAACTATGACCCGTTTGCACCCCTTAATGATAAGTCTACTGATAGTAATACTGAATCTAAATTAACTGTAGCAAAACCTCTTGAACAACCATCTATATTTAATCAACCAGATATCTTTCCTGTTGTTACTCAACCAACGAGTACAAATAATAATAAAAATACTGATGCACTGACTGGGAATAACCAAAATACTCCACTATTAAACGCTGCATCACCTGACCCATTAATTGGTAATCCTAATAATTCAGCTTTAAGAACCACTGCAACGAGTTCAAGTACAACTAATATTCCTAATTTTGCTATCAGAAGTGAAGGTATTGTCACCGTCAATGGTAGTAGTGATTTTGATGGTGTACCTTCTGACTATAGCGATGATGCATTAATATATGCGGGTAAAGGATTTAACTTCAATGGTAGTCAAATTCTACCTGTACAACGAGATGCGTTAGGAAATCCTATTCGTGATGGACAACAAAGACAGGTACTTGTAGATAAAGCTGTTGCTGTCGCAGCAGGATATACAATTAGTAGTGGACCATCTAGCCAATACGCAGGATTAAATCCACCGCAAATTGTTCCAACTCAAACAATTAATGTACCCGCATACGTTGATGTTCGTGATGCTGAACTTTCAAGACGTATTCCATCTGGTACTCCCACCGTTACTTTTAACATCGCGCAAAATTCTATCAAGAATGCTAACGACTGGAATAGTAAATTCCCATCCGCAGGAACAGCAAGTAATCCTAAAGTTGTACGAGTAACTGGCGGCGCCTTAGAAATCCCAGCGAATGTTAATATCAATAATTATGTGATTATCGTCGAAACTGGAAATATCAGTTTCAAAGGTAATAATCAAAATCTCAATAACGTTGTTTTTGTTGCCAACAACGGTAATATAGACCTTGGCAACATGAAGTCTACGAATTTAGCTGCATTTGCTAGCGGTTCCATTACGATGAATGGAAATGCTAGGTTCACTGGTGGAACAACACTTGCTAGTGGTAGCAGTACAGGAAGCATTGCATTTAATGGTGCGAGTACAAGTATTAATGCAGCTGATGGTGTAAGAGCAATATCTCAGGGTACAATTAGTTTTAGCGGCGCCTCAAATACCCGTGGTTACTTCACTAGTGCCAAAGATTTTACATTTAATGGCAGTTCTGTTTTATACGGAACTATTTCTACTAAGGGTAACGTTACATTCAATGGAAGTTCAGTTGTTATCTACGCTGCTGACCCTAACTTAGATACAACTCCACCTGTAATTACCGCTTATTTAGAACAAGATACCGCGCGCAACAATACAACAAACACTGATAAAATCACTTCTAACCCTACAACTATTGTTAGTGTTACCGATGCAAGTTCTATAGTTGAACTATTTGCAAGATTTAACAACAATTCAAATGATACCTCGATTCTCACACTACGCGATGCTAACGGTAATCTGAGATTAACCAGAACTCAGTTAGAACAAATTAACGGTGGTGCGTTACCAGATGGTACTCATACTCTCAAAATACAAGCAAAAGATGCTTCAGGCAATACATCTAATTATGAATTCACATTTACTCTAGATACCACTGAACCAGCACCAACTAACCTTGATTTAACATCTTTAACTGATAGTGGTAGAAGTGATAGCGATAATATTACTAACAATACCACTCCTACAATTACTGGCAACGCACTTGCAGGCGCCAATGTACAATTATTTAATTCAGGACAAGTTATTGGACAAGCTACTGCTGACTCTACTGGCAAGTGGCAAATAACTAGCAGTACTCTAACTAACGGTAGCTATACTCTGACTGCAACTGCATCTGACATTGCTGGAAACACAAGTCTTCCATCCCAACCGCTACAAATTATTATCGACACACTTGCACCAACACCACCCAGTAACCTCAAATTAACCACCGCAACCGATACCGGAACGAGTAATAGTGATGGTATTACTAAAAATACTAATCCCACAATTACAGGGAATGCAGAAGCTAATTCTATTGTTAAGCTATATAAAGATGGATTGATTATTGGACAAACTACTGCTGCTGCAAACGGGGAATGGCAAGTTCAACTAGCAAACTTGAATAATGGACAACATGTATTTACAGCAACCGCAACTGATGTAGCTGGAAATATTAGCAGTCCATCTACTCAATATACTATTACCGTAGATACTCAAATCAATCCACCAAGTAATCTAGATTTAATTGCAACGAGCGATAGCGGCGCCTCGAATATTGATAATATTACTAAAATAACTACTCCCACCATCACTGGTAATGCTGAGTATGGTTCTATTGTTCAACTCTTCAATTCTGAACAACTGTTAGGACAAGCAACAACTGGTAATGATGGCAAATGGTCTATTACCACCAGTACCATAACCAACGGTACATATAACTTGACTGCTATTGCCACAGATATTGCAGGTAATATCAGTACACCTTCTACACCATTACAAATTACAATAGATGCTGCATTACCAGGAGTTACACTTACCACTTCTATTGATACACAACCTTTAAAGCAAGGCACCTTCTTAACTGGTAATGTAGATGGTACGGGTAGTTCTGTTATTGCGCTTCAATACCGCTTTGATAATTTAGCTGTAAAAGACATTCCTTTTAGTTTTACCGGAGTGTTTAACGAACAAATTGATTTTACAGGTATATCCAACGGTCAACACACTTTAACTATCATTGCCACAGATACCGCAGGTAATACCAAAACATCTATATATAATGTTACGGTCGCATTGGATAAAGACGCACCTGTAATTAATGCATCGCTACAACGAGATACCGCTGCAAACGGCGCCACAAATAACGATAAAATAACTTTTGACCCCAGTATTACAGGAACTGTTACAGACACAAGTGAGATTGTTGAATTTTTAGCTGGTTTTGGCAACAATCTTACAACTAACGTTTTACCTTACCGCAATGCTAGCGGTGTCTTTAACTTCGACCGCGCGCTGTTAGATACAATCAAAGGTGCTACACTACCAGATGGTCAGCATACTCTCAAGCTTCAAGCAAAAGACCAGTACGGTAATATATCAGCAATATTTGAACTCACCTTCACGCTTGACACCACCACACCCATACCCACGCTCAATTTAATCTCGACAAGCGATACAGGTATTAGTAATACCGATAAAATCACTAACGACTCTACCCCAACAATAACAGGAACATCTGAAGTCGGCGCCACCGTACAACTATATAATGGTTCGCAACTCGTTGGAGAAACGACTGCGAATAATTCTGGTGTTTGGCAAATTACCACATCTGACCTTACAGATGGTGTCAAGCAACTTTCAGTAACCGTTACCGACATCGCAGGTAATACAAATACTGGAACCCCACTTGGTATTACCGTTGACACTGCGTTACCACAACTGATTTTAACAACACCCCTCGAACAAACTACTTTAAAAGAGGGCGCCTTCTTAACTGGTAATATTAACGGTACAGGAAGTCCCATCACCGCATTAACATACCGCTTCAATAATTTATCGGAAATACC
>NZ_JBXXZH010000208.1:0-17039 GCF_059640475.1 Calothrix sp. CBUCES-K 9914 | reverse complement strand
GTATTTACCACGGTGTTATTTTAATGTGGAAGCTGGTAAGTTATTTTTGCCAGCCTGCACTAGCTTCCACATTCTCAACGGCTTCAATTTGAACTCCCTCTAATGTTTCCCCAATCAAACTATGGAAGGCAAGACGTAGTGCATTAGCAATAGTCGCTTCATTTTCCATTAAAGAGTTAATATCAGCTTCAACATTTTTTAACTTATTTTGGAAAGGCGCCTCGACAGGATGAGTTACAGTAGTTATAGTAAAATTCTCAGCACACCACTTTAAAATAGACCTAACAGTAGGTTTATTTCTCCTTCCTATTTCTCTTAGTTTATCTTCTTTAAAAGGATATAGCGGATGAGTTGGAACTACTTTGTTTTCTTCATAAAAATCTTTTAACCATTGCTGCACAATCAAAACTACATCATCCGAATTAAGATGATTAAGTTTAACAGGTCGCCTATCTGGCTGTTCGCTAACTATTCTATCAATGATTGCGGTAGCCTGGGGTAAAGTATTAATTTGCGCTTCCCAAGTATCAGGGTACATAGTAAGTAGAAAAACTCCCTTTTTAAGAGAGTTATATAAGTCTTTAACTAAGTTAGCAACTAGTTGCGCTGTTAAAAAGCCATTATCATCAACATCTATAGCGTCTAATTCATCAAAGCAAATTACTGGTATTTTATAATCACTAACAATATCTAGAATCTGACGTGCCATACTTAATGCGTCAGCTTCTCTATCAGTTGATTTAGGATTAGGAAGCCCCAATATATCTGCCTGCTGTTGTGTTATTTCTAATCCAGATAACCAGTAAACCGCATAAGTAGCATGAACAGAAGATAATGTCCACAAAATTGCTCTGATTATATAAGGATTGATAACATGTGGTTTAATTTTGAGAACCGCTTCGGTTATGTTATTAATTACCGAAGTCCAATATTTATTTAACCAAGTTGGATAAATTTGCTTAATGTACTGCTCTGCTGTATAATTCCAACCTCTTGCTTCATTCAGTAAAGCAGCTGCTATTTCCTGCCACTGCATTACATTATTTTTACCATAAGCTCTAAGACTAGAAGCTATTGTTTGACAAAATTCATATTTAATATGATTCAAGTTGTCATACTTGCTCATATATACAAATAACGCTGTACCATCGCTTTGCAGACCGTGACGGATTCGACTGATTATGTGGCTCTTACCCAACCCTCTTTCAGCTTCAATAGTAATACCAACAGTCTCACGCTGTCCTTGTTTAACTTTTTTAACCGCATCAAAGACTGCATTTGAAGCGTGAGCATGTATTGAAGGAACATCAGGAAAGCCTTTACCCCATATTTGTTGAGGTCTAACAACGATATGCCCAGCAAATGGATTTTTACTTTTAATTAGTTCATCAATGGTAAATGTATTCATAGCTATAACGTATATGGAGTAAATAAGTCAAACATCAAATTACTTTTAAGGTTATAGCTTTCTGGCGTAGCAGCGTAAGCCATCTAGTTCTGTTGTAACAGAATCCTCAATTTTGTCTGGAGCGCTATCCTCAACACTTCCGCCCTGTAGTTGCCAAATATCATCAGCTTGCATTTCTATTAACCACTCATTAAAATCAAAACGGCTAACTCTTTCGCCTATTGTTCTACGAATTCGATAAATTGGCACTAAATGATTGAGGTTGTAATCGCGGTTGAGTTGTTCGTATACATCTAGAGCTACTTTTTTGAACTCGTCATAAGATTTAATATCGCTGTTCTTGCCATTCCCATTTACAGATATAGATGTTACAACTGGTGCCCTGCCACTTTCACTTATCCACTTTAGCAATGCATTCGCAGCCCAAGTTCCTACAATATTGCCTTCAAACTTGAGAGCAGAACTTTTCAATCCTTCGTTCAATGCTTCCAAACCCTTCGGCGCCACTAATGAATAGCCATTTTTAGAAATTACTAGCGCGCCTTCCTTCTCTAACTGGGTAATTACTTCTTGATAATCTGAAACTTTTTTACCCCTGGAAACAATTCGTTTGGTCAATTCGCCGCGCTTCACTTCCCGTGTGGCGCCTCCTAAATCCCACAAACTCAGTAAAAGGCGAGTTTTAACTTGATTCTCTGTCGTTTTTAAAGCGATTTTTGCTGGTGCCATAACTATATATATATACCAAGCACCAGTATAATTTTTAATAATTTTTTCAACGGTTGGGAAAGTACTGAAAAATTATCTTTTCAATACACTTTAAGTTTAAGTAAATTTACTGCATCAACTGGCGCCAAGTAATAAATGCCTCGGTAGGTAAATTATTACGCTCTACTTCTATATAAATCAAAATTTACGAATCTATTCAGGAGTTAATAGTGCAAAGCAGTTATACGTAC
This sequence comes from Calothrix sp. CBUCES-K 9914, assembly GCF_059640475.1. Taxonomy (NCBI): domain Bacteria; kingdom Bacillati; phylum Cyanobacteriota; class Cyanophyceae; order Nostocales; family Calotrichaceae; genus Calothrix; species Calothrix sp. CBUCES-K 9914. The sequence continues at coordinate 14,672 of NZ_JBXXZH010000208.1, read as the reverse complement.
ACAAGTCCTATATGAATATTGTGAGCGCTCTATTAAAGGTAAAAGTTTTGGCTTTGACTTTTGGTTAGGTTCAATTGATGACCCAAATACTTTATTTCAAAGAAAAGCTCGCGAGTGAAGTGTCTGGTATTCGTAAAGGTTCTCAAAGCATTATTGAATCTAGAGTTAAAATAAAACTAGAACAGATTAGCCCTTCGGGTACTTTGTCTCCTGGCTACGTCTGCGTCGTCGAATTTGGCACACCATATACCCGTGTAGTTGAAAAATGCAAGACGTAGAAATTCTTCATCGAAAAGCAATGGAGCTTGTTGACCAAGCTTTTTTAGCTCGTCAAAGGGGTGATACCACCGTCGCTTTGAAGTTAACGAAAGCTGCTTTTTCTCAAGAGCGATCTGCCGCAGACCTAGTAGCAAACTTATTCGACCTTGAACCCACTAGATCGGTTCTTCATTGCAGTGCCGCAACCCTTGCCATAGAATGTTTAGAATTACGAGAGGCAGAAAAGTTAATAGGACGCGCGCTTGCAGGTAATCCCCCTGATGATATTGCCAACGAATTGCGGGATTTACTTCTAGAAGAAATTTATTCCCGCAGGCAAGCAATTGGGCACTAGATAAACGCACAGTTTTGTCAAAATTTGTATTACCTTTTGTAATGCAAAATAGCTTCAATGATACTAATACTCTTTCTTTAGAAAAAGTTCTAGAAAGGATTGACGTTTAGAGGGTGCCGCACTAGAAAAGATTTTTTGTACGCACTCGAAAAAATCAAAAAGCCGAAATCCTTAATTATCAGGAGTTTCAGCTTACAAATACAATTAAGAGATACCACTTGTACTAGCCTTCCTACTTAGCCGCAACGATTTTTGCTTGGCATTCTTGAATAAGCTTATCTACTTGCGAATGTTGTGGGAATAATCGCTTGACAGTTTCAAATTTCTCAATTGCTTGGGTGTATGCACCTTGGCTATAAAGTTGCAATCCTTCGCGGTACAATTCATCAACTGCTCCTTTTTCGTTACCCACACCAGCTTGGCGTACAAATTCCATAATTGTGTTGCTGGTGAACGCAAAGGCAAAGCCAGATACTTCTTGACCGTTGACTGGGTTCCCACCAAAGGTGGTCATACCAATTACTTCGCCTTTTTCGTTGAGAATGGGACCACCTGAGTTACCATGTGTTACGGAGGCACTGATTTGGAAAACAGGTGAACCATCATCTAATTGTTTTTTGGCAGAAATTTCGCCGCTGGTAATGGTTGCTTCTGCAAAGGATTTTTTGTCTAAGATGTCAGGATTGATTCCTGGATATCCCATTGCGACGATTTTATCTTGGATTTGCACTTGCTCGGAATCTGCTAGCTTTAATACAGGTGCGTTTTTGATTTCGGTCTTAATTACAGCCACATCTTTACCTTGACCAGCGGGGGCGCCCGATACTTTAATTTCAAAAGGTAAAGTATCACCGTTGGGTAAAATTACACCGTTAATTCGCTTAATTTCTTCAAGAAATTCAGAGCTATTGTCAATTTTTTGAAGAGCTTCAGGATTGCTTAACAGTTCGCTGGAATTTACACCCAAATCTTGAGCAATTTGCTCAACATAGTTTTGAAACAATGCTTTTTTGCATTCTTCAAAATTTTTGCTTGCTTCAACTACGTGAACATTTGTAACAATGTAACCGTTAGAGTTGACAAAAAAGCCAGAACCCATTCCACCAGCAGAAACATCGTAAACTTTACTTTGATCGTTGTAGTTAAAACGAACTTTGGCTGTGCAACCGCTAGCAATTTGAACTACGGCAGGTTTGGTATAATCAGCTAAGGATACTGGGTTTTGAGTGGAGAGCGGACGATTTAGCTGAGTAGGGTTACTATCGTTTTGACGAGGTTTACCAGAGTTTGGTTGTGTAATTGCAACTTTATCGTTCGGGTCATCATTCGTATCTGTTTTTTCGGAACCGCAAGCAGTTAAAAGATGTACTGCGAGTAAAGAAGAAGCAAAAAGAGCAAAGAATTTTTTATTGGTTTTGTTGATGTTGTGTAGCATATGAGTGTTTGTTGAATTCGATAATTCCATCAAACACCACCACTATTGAAGATACTATAAAAGTTATTTGTGTAGATTTTACTTACCTACGACTTCTTTCGAGAAATTTTTGTAATCTTGCCGATACAACAGTCGCTCCCGCAAGAAGAAATTGTCAAATTTTACTCTTGTTCATACATAAAGATACCTGGTTTATTTGGTAAACCAGGTTTATTATAATAAAATATTTGGCTATTAGCATTTATCAACTCTGATTTGCAGCTATTACATTTTCACTGTGCTGAATAAATTTATCTACCTCGGAGTGAAAGGGAAAAAGCTGTTTTACTAGTTGAAATTTTTGTAATGCTTGCGTGTATTTTCCTTGATTATAAAGTAACAGTGCTTCCCGGTATTTTTGGTTGATTAACCCTTCTTCGTTGGCAATACCTTCTTTTCTCAGAAACTCTTTTACAGTATTGCTTGTAAATAAGAAGACGTAATTATTACTGTTAATTGCACCAAAAGTTACTATACCAATAACTTCACCTCGTTCGTTGAGTACTGGCCCACCTGAGTTGCCAGGAGCAGCAGGTGCGCTAATTTGAATAACAGGTATGTTATCTAGTAGGTGTTTCTTTGCGGATACTTCACCACTGGTAAAGGTTGCTTCATCAAGTGATTTAGAGTCAAATATGTTTGGCATCTCGACTAAACCGGGGTATCCAACCACCGTTACTTTATCCAAAAGTTGCACTTTTTCAGAATCAGCTAGCTTAAGGATAGGAGCATTACGCACATTAATTTTAATAATCGAAACATCTTTACCTTTATCAAAAGAGTCACCTGAATTAATTATTTGGAAAGGAAGCGATTCTCCATGTGGTAAATTTACAAGGTAGATTGGTTTCGCTTCAATCCATTTTAACTGTTGCTCTACATTATCTAAATTCTCACCATCTTCTGATAATTTACTTGCCAGTTCTTCTCTTAAGTATTGTTTGCATTCTTCTGCGGTTAAATTTGTGACATGAGCATTAGTCACGATATAACCATTAGGGTTGACGAAAAAGCCTGAACCATGACCAATAATTGTTTTCAAGTCATATATTTTACCATTTTTCGGTAAGTACGCTTTGACTTTGCACCCCAAAACAACCCGAACTACTGATGGTTTTGTGTTTTCAGCTAGCAAGTTGCTTGCTGACATTTTTTCTGATTGAGTAGAATTTATCTGTAATGGGTGTTGTACATTTGTTGAAACTTGAGAATTTGCAGGAGTTATGGGGAGTAAAGTCGTAAATAAAGCGGAGGTAACTAGTAAAGCTTGTAGGTTTTTGCTGACTTGTGGTAACATCGCGTCGTTCCTTGAATTCGATGATTCCATCAAACAACAACGCTAATGAATTTGAGGCTGGAGATATTTGTGTACGATTTTACTTGTCTACGACTTATTTTGAGAAATTTTTGGAATATTGCAGATGTGACTTACAGTTGTAAGGTGGATAATATCAGTTCTTTTCCCAAATAAATATACCTGGTTTATTTGGTAAGCCAGGTATGTAATCATAAATATTTGTTTACTAGCATTTATCAGCTACAAGCAAGTCTAAACTACAGTAAAAAGGTATCAGGCATCAGGATTAACACCTGGGATACCGTATTGCAACAATATAATGTTGAGTTGATTTATATAGTATCTATAGACTGGTAAGATTTGGCAGGAGGACTGATAAGCGGGTCCATACGTTGCACTACCACCTTTACAGATGGTATTGTGATATTTGTACATAGAAACATTTTGTTGTCTTAGTATGTACAACTGCTGGATTTTTGCTCTAGCAGACACTTGAGCAGTTGCCCTGTGAGGGTTAAGACAAACAAGACTTAGTAGTACAAAAAAACTTGCTAACAGTGAGCTGGCGACCGCTTTCGGACTCCACGTATTGTGGGAACCATCTGCTGCTAAAGAAGGTATTTTGGAACCAGTGCTGTATTTCATGAGATCATCTCCGAGCAAATTGTTTTGTGAACTCGATGACTCCATCAAACACCCTTGCTATTTGAGATCGACCTTGAGATATTTGTGTATGATTTTATTTGCCTACGACTTATTTCGAGTTATTTCGAGAAATATTGCCGATATAACTTACAGCTTGGCGCCACATTTGCACCTTGAATTTTTACTAACCCCAAAGCATTTAATTTCGAGCGAGTCTTTTTATCTAATTGCGTCTCTTGTGTAGCTGTAATCACCTCTTGCATCCCTGCTTCTAATTCAGGATATTGTGCCAAAATTGACTCTAGGCGCCGTAAGTAGTTGCTGTATATTCCTGTTGTAGTGGGTGCTGTTTGTAAAAGTTGAGTCAAGGTTATATCCTCACGGGCAACATGATACAGCGCAAGTCGAACTAAAAACGGATGTCCTCCTACCATTTCCATTAGTTGCAGGACTTCCTTATCGCTCCAGTTAAGTTGGTAAAGTTGTGCAGAATTTTTTACTTGCTCTAGTGTAAATTCCGGTAAATCTACAGGTAAACCAACGTTAAAAGGCGATTGATTTAAGTTTATTGGTACATAAACTTCCGTGGAGTGAACAATTACCAACCGCAGTTGTTTCCAAATCGCGCGTTGTTTGCCTTCTTCGTGGAGTACACGCAGTAAACCAAAAAAATCTCCAGAAATTTCTGGGTATTCAAATACTCTATCAACTTCATCTAAACCCAAAGTGATGGGTTTGTTGATTTCTGGGAGCAGGTATCGTTCAAAATAATCTTGACAACATAGGTTTCTACCCATGATTTCAGCTAAATCCCAGTGTTTTCGTACTTCTTCAAGATTTAAGTTTAAAGCTCTGGTGACGCTGACACAAAACCACTTTAAAAATGTATCAATATTGTTAAAACACTGTTGCTCTGCCACCTGTAAACTCAAATATACAGTCTCGTCTCCCTGTTGTTCTGAGAAATGCAGAATCCTTGCCAGCAGCGAAGATTTACCCATTTGTCTGGGTGCTTTAATCCTAATAAGAGAACCAAGTTTACTAATTTCCTCGTAACAGCGCTGTTCAATTGGTGGACGTTCGATATAGAAGCAAGAATTTACTTGCAACTGTCCCTCTGGATATTCCAGGGTAGCGGAAGATGGGGGATTTATTGTATCAATTGTTTCATCGGATGTTGATTTAGTATGTTCTTCAGATTTACCATTTTCCTTTGGAACTGCTCGTTCGGGGTGAGTTGCATATTCTCGCCAATCTAGACTCAATTTTTCACAAATCTGAATAAAATACTTTCGGTCAACTGGTTTAAGATTAATAAAATTACTCACAGTTGCTGAAGAAATTCCTAAATCTTCTGCAAAATCCTGCTGGCTGTAAAATATCCCATACAGACGGTCTTGGACTTTTTTTTGGCGATCTTCCCGCAGGGTAACTGAGCGTGCCATAGGTAATTTGCAAAACGCTACAAAACTTAGTTTACAGGATAGGTACTTATTCGGTAAAGTAAATTACAAGTCGAAGGTAACTCAAATTTCTTATGGTTTAACTCGAATCCGATCATGTTTTGATGAAAGTGGGTATGTCAATTGACGTATTGCATTAAGTATTACATCAATACAGTGAATTAATTATGACAATGAATTACGAGTATAAAGTAGGTGGTAGTTTAGGGGAAAATGCTCCCAGTTACGTTGTCAGGCAAGCGGATTCTGACTTTTACCACGGGTTAAAAGCAGGAGAGTTTTGTTATGTTTTTAACTCTCGGCAAATGGGTAAAACCAGCTTGATAGTTCGCACCAGGGAAAAACTAGAAGCAGAAGGTTTTGCGTGTGCTTACCTTGATGTCTCTGTGGGAGGCAGTAGGGATATTAGGTTGGAACAGTGGTATGCAGGAATAATTTACAAGCTAGTAACAAATTTTAATCTTGGGAATGCGTCAGAATTTCTGCGTCATTGGTGGCGAGAAAGGGAAGAAATTGCTCCCGTACAGAGATTAGAGGAATTTATCCAAACTGTTTTATTAGCATCTATCCCAAGTAAGATTATTATATTTATTGATGAAATTGATAGTATTTTGAGTTTAGGCTTTTCAACAGATGATTTTTTCGCTTTAATTAGAAGCTGTTACGAAAAACGTAATTTTAACCAAGAATATCAACGACTAGCGTTTGCTTTGGTTGGGGTAGCAACACCATCAGATTTAATTGCCGACAAAAGGAGAACACCGTTTAATATTGGTAGAGCAATTCAACTTGATGGGTTTAAAGAGAGTGAAATTGAACCTTTAGCCAAAGGATTTGAGGGAAAGGTTGAAAATCCTCTAGCTTTGATGCGAGAGGTGTTAGCTTGGACGGGGGGACAGCCATTTTTAACGCAGAAGGTTTGCCAACTAATTCTTCAAGAAATTCACTCACATCCTACTCCCCACTCCCCGCTACCGCATATTATTAGAAGTCAAATTATTGAAAATTGGGAATCTTATGATGAGCCGGAGCATTTAAAAACAATACGGAATAGGATGCTGTTAGGTGAGCAGGTCGCTGGGCGTTTTTTGGGTTGGTATCAGCAAATATTACTTGCGAGGGAGATTGCAGCTGATGAGAGTCTGGAGCAAATGAGATTTCGGCTGACTGGTTTAGTGGTGAAACAGCAGGATAAATTACAGGTTTATAACCAAATTTATGCGTCTGTTTTTAATTTAAATTGGGTTGAGAAAGAGTTAGGTAAACTACGTCCTTATTCAGAAAGTTTTAATGTTTGGGTTGAAAGTAATTATCAAGATGAGTCGCGGTTACTGCGCGGACAAGCATTGCAGGATGCTTTGATTTGGGCAGATGGGAAAAGTTTGAGTAATCAGGATTCTAGATATTTAGCTGCGAGTCAGAAGCTAGAGCGAAAGGAAGCAGAAAATGCTTTATCTTATGTAAAAAAGCAAGCTAGACGTATTTTATCTTTTACAGTAGTTGGGGCAATTATTTCTTTGGTATTTGCGGGTTTTGCTTCTCAGCAAGCGCTACATAAAACGGAGGAGGCAAAGCAAGCACAAAAGCAATCAGAGACAACTAAAATGGAAAATAATCAACTGGTACTTAAAAATAGTCAACTGGTACAAAAGAATCAGCAAGGTGAAAAGAATTTCAGAATTTCACAGTATCAATTGGAAAAGATTATTAAACAAAAAAAAGAAGCTGAAAAGAAAACAAAATCAGCAGAAGATAATTTTCTAGTTGCTAATGCAAAGGCTGTAAAAGCAGAAAATAAATCACGAGAAGCTGAGGAAAAGCTAACGATAGTTACAAAGCAGTTAAACAAAAATCAGAAAGATGTTGAGCTAGCTACAACTCAAGCTCAAGCAGCAAAACGAAATGCCGAACAAGCAAAAAAAGATGCAGACACTGCAAAGCAAAATCTAGATGTTGCAAAACAAAAAGAGAAAACAGCGCAAGAGGCAGTTATAACAGCCAAAAATCAATTAAACCAAGCCCAAATCGCACGGGGGGAAGCTTTAAAACAACAAAAAGAAGCTCAAGAAGGGACTAAGCTAGAACAAGAGGGAGTTCTCGCGTTACGCCAATTTGAATTTCAAGAACTACAGGCTTTAGTAATAGCAATGGATGCTGGACAAAAATTAAAAGAAATAGTGAAAGAACGCCCTTTAGAAAAATATCCTACCACAAGTCCGATCCTTGCTTTACAAACAATTCTTGATAACATCCATGAGCAGAATCAACTCACAATAGTTGAAAGTCTTGATGTTTTGGGTCAACTTCTCGGAGAACAACCAAACAAAGCTAGCTTTTGCCCTGGTAAACATCGTATTCTTACAGTATCAGATGATCTCACCGCAAAACTATGGGATGGCAAAGGTAATTTGCTTGTTAATTTTCAAGACCAGGATAGGATAGGAAGTGCCAATTGTAGCGTTGATGGGAAACGTATCATTACCGCATCTCCTGTTGATGGTGATGTCAAGTTATGGGATGAAAAAGGTAACTTACTTGCTGACTTCAAGAAGCTTTACCCTTTTTTTCCTAGGAGCATCAGTTTTAGTCCTGATGGACAACGTATTTTAGTGGCATCAGGTGACATTGATGTCAAGGTATTCAACCTCAACGGTAACGTGCTTGCTCACCTCAAAGGAAATCTGCCTTATCTGAATAGCGCGATATTTAGCACTGACGGACAACGCATCGTCACTGTATCTAGGGACGGTACAGCCAAATTTTGGGATAGCAAAGGTAACTGGCTATTTGACATAAAAGAGTATAAACATAATATCCTCAGTTTCAGCTTTAGCCCTGACGGACAGAGCCTTGTGACCACATCTGGTGACACAACAGCCAAAGTATGGAACAGCAAAGGTAACTGGCTTTTTGACCTCAAGGGACATCAAGGCTCAATCACAAGTGTTAGTTTTAGTCCTAGCGGACAGTATATTGTCACCGCATCAAGCGATCGCACTGCTAAAGTGTGGGACAGCAAAGGCAAGTTACTTGCTGACCTGAAAGGACATCCAGCCACACTCAATAGTGCTAGCTTTAGTCCTGACGAACAGCTCATTATTACAGCATCAGATGGTCGTGATGCAAAAATATGGAATATCAAAAATAATCTGCTTTCTGGCAGCAACTGGCTTTTTGATCTCAAAGGAAATCAGAAAATTGTATACAGTGCTAACTTTAGTCCTGACGGTAAATATATAGTTACTACATCTCATGATAATACTGCTAAAGTTTGGGATATGACAGGTAAATTGCTTACTGACCTAAGACATAAAGACTCAGTTTTCCGAGCTAGCTTTAGTCCTGATGGAAAGCACATAGTTACCAGTTTAGTTGATACTGGTGTAGTGTGGGATAGCCAAGGTAAATTGCTTTTTGAGTTTAAGGGAGATATAGCTAGATTTAGCCCTGACGGACAGTATATAATTACAGCATCTAGAGACGGTACTGCCGTTTGGGATATGAAAGGCAGGTTATTCGCTGAAAACATGGCAAAAAATCAAGCTGTAGTCAGTCGCTTCAGCTTTGGCTTTAGCCGTGATGGAAAATATTTTGTGACTACATATAAAGACGGTAGTGCCAAAATCTGGGATATAAAGGAAAACTTGCTTGCTGACCTCAAAGGACATAAATATCCTATCCAAAATGCCAACTTTAGTCCTGACGGACAGCTTATAGTTACGGCATCATTGGATGGTACTGCCAAAATTTGGGATATAAAGGGAAAATTGCTTGCTGATCTCAAAGGACATCAAGCAGAGGTCAATAGCGCCGAGTTTAGCCCTGACGGACATCGTGTAGTTACTGCATCATCAGATCGTACTGTCAAAATTTGGGATATAAAAGGAAATTTACTTGCTGACCTCAAAGGACATCAAGCTGGGGTTAATAATGCCAGTTTTAGCCCTGATGGAAAGCATATTGTTACTGCATCAAACGACGGTACTGCGAAGATATGGAAAGTTGAAAACTTAGATGATTTACTAGTGCGAGGCTGCAACTGGCTGGAAGATTACCTTGCGACTCGTCCCGATGTGCGGGAAAGGTTAAAGGTATGTAAGTAAGGATATTTAGAGTGCAATCTAAATCAACTTAAAATTAGCGATCGCTTTTGGGTTTGAAGGGAGCGATCGCATTTGGTTTGAAGGGGTTTTCGGGGGAGTGCGATCGCCCATTGATATCATGTCCGGTTGATTACCCATAAAACCCATAACGTAGAGACGCTATTTAATCGCATCTCTACAATGATTTTATTATGGTTATGCTCCCGGACATGATATGAAAAGGGCAATTGAATTTTTAGAAGCTTAAATTGCCGGACGTACAACCCGAATTAACTGACCTTGTAGAGATTCCTGAGATGCGATCGCTTCGTTAATACGAATTGCCATTCGATTTCTATCAGTATCGTTAGTACAAACAATCATACCAAAATGCCCGGAATTAGAACGATGTAAGCGAATAAAATCTTGGCGATTGAGGGTTATCACCGCACGATTGTCTCTAATAGCAAAGGCTAACACTTCCTCATCGGGAATACCTAAGTTGTCATTGCCAGCTTCCTGCACTGTTAAAATATCATGTCCCATTTTCCTCAGCAGTTCGCTGACTAAACGTGGAAATTGCTCATCGGCATACAGACGTGCCATTGACTAGGCTACCTCGTTATTGGCAAGAATTGTAGCAGCAATTTCTTCACGATGAGCATCAGCATAAGCCCAAGCATTAACGAGATCGGCTGCGGTAATATGAGGATAGTCTTGCAATAGTTGAGCTTCATGGATACCAAGCTGCTGTGCTTCCACTAAAAGCCAAACAGCAATTCGGGTTCCCGCAATACAAGCTGTCCCACCGCATACACCAGGAGTTTTAGAAATCCCCCTTCCACTAGTGCTAAGGTTTTTGGTCAGACTTTGGATAATCTCTGCTTTATCAGCAAGGGATAGATTAAGAAGTTGCTCTTCGATTTCTTGGCGAGTCATGGCAATCGTGGATAATAGAAATTATCTGCATTGTAGCAATTTGGGTATGGAAAATCGCGCTACATAAGGCAAATTTGAGATGAGCGTTAGCGAAGCTCAACGAAGTTATCGCGTTTTGGTTGTTTTGGAGAAAATGCGAAGCTTGCGCGACGTAGCTTGTCCGACGCAAGTCGTAAGTCGTTCGCCTTTGTGGGATTTTGAGCCGAAACATTAAGTTTTGCTTATCGTTTACAATAAAAGTGACTCCCAACTGTGCGAAAAATCTATGCAAATCTTTTTGCCACCAGAGGTAGAAGCCCTGCTAAAACGCCAACTGACTAGCGGTAAATATCAAGATGCGATCGATGTTATCCTGGCAGGTATAAAACTCCTGGAACAACAAGAAGATATCTATCAAGGGCGTTTGAAGGAACTTCAGCAAGAAGCACGCATTGGGTTAGAAGCATCCCAACAGGGTAAAGTTGTTGATGGGTCAACTGCGATGGCTCAAATTCGAGCCGATCTGCGTTAGCGAAGCTTTCCGAAGGAATCGCGCTACGGTGTCTCAGACAAAGCATGAATCAGCAATTTCGCCTTACAGAACCGGCAATTAAAGATATTGAGCAAATTGCAGATTACATTGCTAAACAATCTGGCTTAGTAGAATCTGAGCTTTTTTTAAGTAAACTTGATGATAAATTTGGCAAAATTGCTCAGTTTCCTAACCTTGGACGACAGCGTGATGAAATTTTACCTGGTATCTACACATAGCAACATAGCCTAATGTCCGAGAAAACACCAGAATATGTTAACCCAAGTTGCTAGTTACTTGGGAGTGCGATCGCATTTTGGTTTGAAATGGAGTGCGATCGCGTTGTGTAATTAATTTCGCCTGGTTACTTATATGAGGTAATCGAATCCGAACAAGTAGTTAAGATAATTCGGATGTGGACGCATTACGAATCAGTTTTAGGTAGTTTATGACTCAGTTGTCTTCTGCGCTTAAGTTTGTACAATGTAACCCCAGTTCCAAACATCAGTATTCCCGGTAAAAAAGAGGGTTCTGGAACAGGTGTGGGAGTTGTACCACTGCTATTTCCAGGCTGAATTACTCCCTGCTTGAGCGTCTGGGCGGTTATTTTGAGGGATGAAATAAGTTCTGGATCTTCGAGTACATCTGGGAATCTGACATTGCCTTGAGGTCTGCCAGAAGTTTCGATACTAGATAACCCTGGAATAGCGCGATATGCATTCGCAACATTTATAAACAATTGAGGTTGAGCATCAACTAATGTTCCAAGGCGCAACCTAAAAGCATTAGCAGCTTGTACCTGTTCGTTTTCCCAGAACAAGTTATTTGCAAGCAATGCTCCATCTGCTCGATTCAGTGATGTTATGAGGGCATCTTGAACTCCATTTGCTTTAGTTAGATTTTCTAATAACGCATTGAAAGAATCAGCTAAAGGTTGATTAACTGAATAATTGACTTTCAATGGCAAAAGTGCGGAAGGAGAAAAAATAGGTTGGGTAATCTCTGTAAAATTCAGATCCGGTGGGTCTTGAGATAGCAACTCGGTACCTTTAGAAGCAAGTAATAAACTATCTCCCAAGATTTCAGTTGCAATAGCAGCTGTTTCCGCAGCCTCAGCAATCACCGGTCCAGGGATGGGGGTAAGGGGGGGAGGGAGAGGGACGATGGGAATAGTTGAAAAAATCGCTGCCACTAACTGTAGAGATCCGCTAACAGTTTGAGGATCTATCTGACCTGGTACGCTTGGACCTGTGGTTCCCAGAACATCAGCTAGCTGGTTTAACTTTTCCGAATTTTCTTTGTAATGAACTCGATCTTCTACTGAAAATCGACTTTGAGGCTTACCAGACAGTTCAATCACTGAATCTAGTGTAACGAAAGCATCTAGTGTTTGTCCCACCATTACATTTGGATCGATGGGACCTGTAGAAAAATATGACTTTATACTTTTGCCTACAATCGGCTGACGATAATTGTCAAGGTAGGAAGAATCTGAAAGCTTCAAATAAATACGTCCGATTAATGTATTACTAGAATCTGCTTGCAGAACTCCCGAGAAAGCACTGGGTAATGGAGAGAGGCAGCAACTGGTATTTAAGATTTCTGAGTTTAACCTGACTCCAAATATTTCAGGGTTTGCATCAGTAATAGCACCGTAGAATTCACCACTAAAAAAAGATCCCTTACTAAATCCTGGGGGAATTATCACTGCTCCGGACTCTTCGTAGGGATTGGTAATAGTCCCATAATAGCTGAACTTTCCGTAGGTTTGTCCTGCCGCAGGCAATGCTAGATTTAGGTTAAGCGCAGCACTCGTCGCAATGGCAGCAGTAGCAATTTTGGTACGTGAAGAAAGCTGCAAACTTTTTCTACTGGCAACAATATTCAAAGTAAAGTTCCAAACCTTTTTTAGTATAGTTGGTTCCATTTTTTTGATGCAGAGCTTTTATATCTTTAAAAAGACTGTATCCAAATAGACCAAAAAATGGCAAGCAGAATGTGAGTGTTTTTACTAATTCTTTAATCTAACAACACAATAACTTCAAGCACTTAAGTAATTACACTGATAAGGCATACCTCTGTGAGTTTGAGTCGAGAGCGATCGCATAGTTTTGTTAGCATTCAAAAAAATCTCCCCAACTTATCCAATAAGCCAGGGAGATAAAAGAGTTTGGTAAAATACTTTTATCAACTACACACCTTCTTCAACTATTTTGTTGAACTTGCGGATAAGCTGGTCTCTCATCTCGATAAACTCGTGAATTTCTTTCTCTAATTGTTCCTCCATTTTTCTCCTTAAAACAGCATTATTAAGGCTTTCTAGTCTTAGAGTTTTTTTCTCCACAGCTTCAATGAACTTATCAAAAACTCTGTCCATTTCTGCCTGTAGCTCTTGTGCCCTTTGCATCAACAATTTAGCTGTTTCAGCCCTTCCTGTAGCCTTTGCTTGCACTAAATATTGATTGCAAGTTTCTCTTAACGCTTGAGTGTGAGTTTCTCTCACCATTTCTAAAGCTTTTTTACGGAACTCAAATTCAGTTTCAATTAACTGAGATTCGCCCATTTTTATAGCTCTTTGTGTTGCGTCAGGAAAAAGTTTTTGTAAGAAATTCTTCCTTGTTTGAATCTTGGCATCCACAAGGTTTTGTGCATAGCCTGCAACTACATTCACGATAGAAGGTTTGGAAACTTGCATATCGGATGACATTCTTGTGAGATTATTTTGTTTGTCGTTGTACTCAGACATATTGAACTCCTATTATTGGTTATAATTAATCCCAGAAATTTTCAATGTTCTTTAAATCGTCAAATAATTCTTGTACTTGACGTTCGGTTTCTGCTTGAGAAGCCTTTTCATTTGCTTTTTGCTCGATAATTTTCTGTTTCGCTTTCTGTAGCTCCGACTCAATTTCACTAGCAGTAGGCTTGATCTGGTTAGCTATCTCCATGAATAATTCTTCACTTTGTGCAGCTATATAAGTAATAGCCTTCAGCCTAATAGCAGCCATTGCAGGGCTTTTAGCTGTCTCTTCTGCCAGTAATAAAATTTGAGTCGTGAGAAGTTCAATCAGTTTTTGCTGAGATTGTTCTTTAACAGCGTTACGAATTTGTTTGCGATTTTCAAGCTGTTCTTCGATACCCTGCTTTGCATCTAATAAATGTTGGCTGTGGTAATAAATCGCCTTTTGCTCAAAGTGTTCGATAACCGCATCGTATGGACTGTAGTTGGACATCAACTTTGCCATCATCGGTGCAATTTCAATCATCACGAATAAAAGCGTGATAAATAAGCTGATTCTGCCAATAGTTGGGTTATTAGCTGCAAGTTCTTCCAAAATTTCTAGTTGCTTTGACAAACCGACTATTTGAGGTTGCTGATTCTCAACACGATTTCTGTTTTGTGCGATTTCTAGCTCGTTACTTTTAATTTTCGCCTGAATTTTCTCCATTTCGCGCGTGATTTTTTCAGCTTGTGTCACTTTTTCTGGAATCACAGACTGGAGATAACTATCTCGAATTCTTCTATCTCTTTCCCATTTGGCTTCCAGTTGTTTATTTGTGTCTACTATCTTCTGATTTTTGGCTTCTAGATTAGCTTCATCCTGTTTAACTATTTCTTCCCGAATGTTGGTTTCAAATATCTTTAAT
>NZ_JBXXZH010000207.1:0-17117 GCF_059640475.1 Calothrix sp. CBUCES-K 9914 | reverse complement strand
TAATTAAAGCTTCCCGTAACTGGGGTTTACTCAAAACTGTTGTACTGCTTCTTAACTCTTGCATCATTTGCTGAAGACGGTTAGCAAGCATTACAGCAAACGCTCGATATAAATGTGCGGCAAAGTTTAAATCTTGCTGTAGTTTTTTGATAAGTAGAGCATTCGGAATAGCTAAAACTAAAGATTTTTTTCTTGCACAAACAGTAGTAGAAGATAAACCATTCTCAACTAAAGGAACCCCAATAATATCTCCATTTACCAAACGCGCGATTTCTCTTTCAGGTACTCCACCCTCCAGTACAGCAAATGCACGACCTAAAGGGTCTGTAATTCCTTGATTCAACACCACCGTTAACTTGCCGTCAAGTAATATATATAGTGTATCCAGTGGTTGACCCTGCTCAACTAAAATCGTACCGGGTGCAATTTCCACCCTTTCCCCAGTTGCCAACATCCAATCAATGTCTTGATTACTAAGTTCCTTAAGTAGAACCTCTGACATAATAACTCCCATTACCAACGTTTATCTTCTACCGAAAAACCCGAAAATCCCTCTAAAAAAGGTCATAATATCCTCAGAGGAATTTAAACCGATACCCATAATTTGAAATGCAGACGAAGATATTTGTGAACTGCCAAAGCTAGAACTACTACCTCCACGACGCGAACGTTTTCGTGACTGTGCAAAAACATCACTTCTTTGGAAAGTTGAACCAGATACAAATATACTGATACCACCAGAGATTCCATCAAGTTCTTCTTGGGACAATTCAACAGGAGAATGGTTATTTACTTCATCAAAATCATTCGGCATTTTTTCCACCTTAGATAAAGAACGTAAAGTGCGTGACGCTACGAAAAAACATTAACGTAGTTATAGGACTTGTAGCGTCACGCACCGACAAAGCTGTAAGTGTTTGAGTGAATAAAAGATATATGGGTTGTAAAAGTAGACTATTTCAGAGGATAAGAGACTTATGCAACTTGAGAAAGAAATTAGAAAAATAAATAGAGACATGAGGTTCTCATGTCTCTACCAAGGGTTGTGGGTGACTGGTTTGGTTACAAACAAAAGACAAACAAAAGTAAGGTGCGTGACGCTACCAGTACTGCGCTTCGTTTTCAAATTTAAGTAGCATCACGCACCCTACCGTTGCAAAATTTACTTAGCAGCAATAGCTTGACCCGCTTTGCTAAAGAGATCTTGTACATTAACAACAGAACCTGTATAGCTACCACCGGGGCCTGCGAAAGTTTGTTGACCTACAGCTAAATTCTTTTGCGAAAAGCTATTTGATGCATCAGATGCAAACCCCCCAACATCACCCAAGCTAATAGACAAACCACCTGCAACGGTATCAAGTTCATCAACGGAAAGTTCTACTGCGTTGTTTAATTCGTTAGACATGATGTATACTCCAGTAATTGTGTGTATTTGATAAGAGTGAAATTGTTAGAAATAGGTAAGTTGTAGGCGCCTACCCATTGAAGATGTTAGAAAGATGTTAGAAAGATGTTAGAAACCGATAGCGATACCTTGACCAGCACCAGATGAAATATTTTGTAATTGAGTCACAGAACCTGTGTAGCTACCACCAGGACCTGCGAAAGTTTGTTGACCTACAGCTAAATTTTTTTGTGAAAAGCTATTTGATGCATCAGATGTAAACCCTTTTAAATCACCTAAGCTAATAGCTAAACCACCTGCAACGGTATCGAGTTCATCAATGGAAAGCTCAACTGCGTTGGTGTTGTTTTGTTCGTAATTCATGATTTTGACTCCTTTGTTATGAATGATTTCTGTACTTGTCAAAGATTAAATAAAATTAGCTGATAGCAATATTTTGACCAGCAGTAGATGTAGTTTCTGTGAAGTTAAATAGTGAACCAGTGTAGCTACCATTTGGACCCGCATAAGTTTGTTGAGCAACATTCAATGTTTTTTGATAAAAACTATTGTTGGCACTCGAAGCAAAACCGCCAATATCACCAAGAATCAAAGATAAACCACCAGAACAATTATCAAGTTCGTCTAGAGATAATTCAATAGCATCAATATTAGTTTCGTTAGACACTTTTTACTCCTTTGTAATTACTATTTGAACGAATTAATGAAAATGCCGAAAAATGTACGGTGCGTGACGCTACTAATTAGTGCGCTTCATTTCAAAATTTTAGTAGCGTCACGCACCCTACTTAGCTGCAATAGCTTGACCAGCTTTGCTAATAATTTCTTGGTAGTTGGTAACAGAACCTGTATAGCTACCACCAGGACCTGCAAAAGTTTGCTGACCTACTGATAAATTCTTTTGCGAAAAGACGTTAGATGCATCCGAAGCAAACCCACCAACATCACCCAAACTAATAGCTAAACCTCCTGCTACGTTATCAAGTTCATCGTTGGATAATTCTACTGCGTTGATTTCGTTAGACATTGTTTTTCTCCGTTACTGTATAATTGTTGGATTTGAGAGTTTAAGAAAGAACTTCGCAGTGTTGAAACCGTTTTTTATTTCAGTCGCTTGGCTGCGCTCGTTTTCCTTTCATGTGTTCATAATATGAATTCTTCTCCCAGTTGAACATCGGAAAAAGGTTCGGACTATAAGGCGCCCTATCTCCATCGAAAAGAGTCATACTAAAGTTGGAGAACCCTCTTGTAAAACCCAAAACCCCTCTTGTGGAACAGGCATCCCTGCCTGTATCTTGCATCAACACCAACATAAATGTGTTCGAGTGAGTAATATTGCATATACTTTAGAAGATGGATAAGATTAACTTTTATTAAGCAGGGGGGTAGCAAATGTACATCGTACAAATAGCCTCAGAGTGCGCGCCTGTAATTAAAGCAGGTGGCTTAGGTGATGTAGTGTACGGACTGAGTACGGAGTTGGAGAGCAAGGGACATTGCGTCGAATTGATTCTTCCCATGTATGACTGTATGCGCTATGACCATATATGGGGATTACATGAGGCCTACCGAGATTTGTGGGTGCCCTGGTATGGTGGAAGAATTCACTGTTCTGTATACTGCGGTTGGGTACACGGGCGAGTTTGTTTCTTCATCGAACCACACTCAGAAGATAATTTCTTCCATCGTGGATGCTATTACGGGTGCAACGACGACAGTATGCGCTTTGCTTTTTTTAGTAAAGCCGCTTTACAATTTTTACAGCAAAGTAATAAATGTCCAGATATTATTCATTGTCACGACTGGCAAACTGGCCTAATTCCAGTCATGTTATATGAGGTGTATAAGTATCATGGACTGGAGTTCCAGCGCGTTTGCTACACTATCCACAACTTCAAACATCAAGGTATGTTTGGAAACGAGATTTTGGAAGCGACTGGTTTGAACCGTCCTGAGTATTATTACCAGTACCACAAGTTACAAGATAACTTTAATCCGTTTGCATTAAATATGATGAAAGCGGGTATTGTTTACTCAAATGCCGTCACTACAGTATCCCCACATCATGCTTGGGAAGCAGAGCATACAGAAGTTGGCTGTGGGTTAGGGCATACTTTATACTTACATAAGGACAAATTCCAAGGAGTCCTCAACGGTATTGACTATGGGTTTTGGAATCCTGAAGCTGATAAGTATATTCCTTTCCACTACACAACAGAAGATTTTGAACAGAAACAATATAACAAAAAAGCTTTACGTGAACGCTTGAAGTTGGCTGATAGTGATAAACCCCTAATTGCTTACATCGGGCGCCTCGATGCTCAAAAAGGTGTACATTTAGTTCACCACTCCATTTATTATGCACTCGAACGCGGCGCCCAATTTGTTTTACTCGGTGCTGCCACTGAACCTAGTATCAATAGTTGGTTCGTTCACGAACAATCGTTCCTTGCAGAAAACTCTGATGCACACATTGAGTTAGCTTTCAACGAGGAATTATCGCACCTCATCTACGCAGGCGCTGATATGATTGTTGTTCCTAGTAATTATGAACCATGTGGATTAACTCAAATCATTGGTCTAAAATATGGCACAGTTCCAGTTGTGCGAGGTGTCGGTGGATTGGTAAATACCGTGTTTGACTGGGACTACGACCAAATGCACCCGCAAGAAACACGCAATGGTTTTGTATTCTTTGAGTTAGATAACTATGCTTTGGAATCAGCACTAGGACGCGCGGTTGATTTGTATAATATTAGTCCAGAACTGTTCCGTCAGCTAGCACTTCAAGGAATGGAGTATGACTATTCATGGAATCATCCCAGCGAAAAGTATATAGAAATATACGATACTATTCGCCATAAAGGGTAACAAAATGTAGAGATGTCACAAAGCGTACTGTAGGTAAATTACCCCTGATATCATGTCCGGCTATTACCCATAATTCCCGACAATGTAGAGACGCGAAATTTCGCGTCTCTACAAGGATTTTATTATGGTTACGTTCCCGGACATGATATTACTTACTAAGCTTGATTTTTGGGGAGTAAGCCTAAAATTGCAGCAACACCGACTGCACCAGCTAGTCCCCACTTTAATACTGGGTTTCTGTCCAAGTTATCTAGAAAACTTGGTATTACTAACTTACCAAAATCACCCTCTATTTTATCATAACCTTCAATCGGTTCATATAAATTATCGGGTGCCGATTCTGATTTTGGTTCTGTGGTGCGCTGTCCCTGAA
Source organism: Calothrix sp. CBUCES-K 9914 (assembly GCF_059640475.1). Lineage (NCBI taxonomy): Bacteria > Bacillati > Cyanobacteriota > Cyanophyceae > Nostocales > Calotrichaceae > Calothrix > Calothrix sp. CBUCES-K 9914. The sequence goes on along the minus strand of NZ_JBXXZH010000207.1, from coordinate 12,465 downwards.
AACCTATCGTCGCTAATATTGTATCTATTAACTGTGGTGAGAGTTTTTGCAGCACGTCTAATACTCTACCAACATCTCCGGCTATAAAATCGCGCGTTGGATGTTCTGCTGCATAAATAATTGCTTCTGCAACAACGCGCGGTTCATAATAAGGTGGTATTCCTGTTGGCTTTACTCCTAACTTAGTCCGAATTTTACTGTAATACGGTGTGTTTATCACTGCTGGTAATATAGAAGTGACGCTAACAGGCGCCTTTTCGTGCATTAACTCAACACGCAAAGCTTCTAAAAATCCCTCTACACCATGTTTTGCCGTCGAATATGGACTTTGCAACGGTAAACTTCTCCTTCCTTCCATTGAAGAAACACAAATTATTGCTCCTCCTTGTTGTTTGATGTAAGGTAAAGCTACCGTCACACCATTTACTTGACCCATTAATGTTACGTCTATTACACGCTGAAATTCTTCGGGTGTAATATCTTCAAATTTACCCATTACACCTGTAGCTGCTGCATTTACCCACGTATCTAGGCGCCCATACCGTGCTACTGTTTTCTCAACAAAATTTCTAACTTGTTCAAGGGAACTTACATCAGCAACAACGTACTCTACTTCACCACCAAATAAACGTATTTCATCTACTAACGATTTTAACCCAGCTTCCGACCGCGCCGACACCATCACCTTGGCGCCTCTTTGTGCGAACATAAACGCTGTTAACCTACCGATACCACTTGAGGCGCCCATTATGGCGACTACTTGTTGATTAATTGGTTTTAAAAGCATAAATCATAATTACTACTCTACTTTACTTGTAATAAGTTTTATTACAGATAGTTGCATCATTCGACAGGTTGAACATCAACTATGTCTGTGGAAGGGGGACAAATGTAGAGACGTTACATGTAACGTCTCTAAAATCAATCATTCCATAAATGAATACCACCTAACAAACCGTTAAGATTTGAAATAATTTTGGTATTTTCGGCTAGCTTAAGTTTGACTAACTTAGCTTCACCACCACCGATATACAAAAAATCATAGTTAAATAAATGTTGTAGTGATTTAATTGCTTTTCCTAATCTTTCGTTCCATTTTGCTTCACCAACTTTTTCTAACGCTGCACGTCCAAGTTGTTCTTCATACGTCTCACCTTTTCGGAAACGATGATGTCCCATTTCTAAATTTGGCACTAATTTACCGTTGAGGAACAAGGCAGACCCAAAACCTGTACCCAAAGTTATTACTAACTCTACACCTTTTCCCGCTACAGCGCCAAAACCCTGCATATCAGCATCATTTATTACCCGCGCGGGCTTTTGTAAACGTTTTGATAATTGACTTGCCAAATCAAAACCTATCCATTCAGGATTTAAGTTTACAGCAGTTTCTGTAACTCCCGCGCGTACAACTCCAGGAAACCCCGCAGAAATTCTATCGAACTCGCCAACAGATGTTACTAACTGTGTAATTGTATCTAATACCGCTTCTGGTGTTGCAGGTTGTGGAGTATCTAAACGTATACGTTCGCTCAAAGAGTTACCCTTTTCGTCTAAAACCATTACTTTTATACCGCTACCACCAATATCTATCGATAAAGTGCGAGTAGATGCGTCTGTATCAGCCATTGAAATTTGTTCTCCTTGTATACTATTTAACTAATTTGCCTAACCCAGGTAAAATCTCAGTTAAGGACTACATAATATATAAGCTATGCATAGTTTTATCCCTCCCGCGCGTTTTTTTCCATATTTGACATGGACAGATATCGAGGCAATGCCAGATAAGGAAAATGTTGTTATTATTCAGCCTGTGGGAGCTATCGAACAGCATGGTCCACATCTACCATTAATTGTGGATGCAGCTATTGGTATGGGAGTATTAGGAAAAGCTTTAGAAAAACTTGATTCCAATGTCCCTGCTTATGCAATGCCATCCCTTTACTACGGTAAATCAAATGAGCATTGGCATTTCCCCGGAACTATAACTCTTAGTACAGAAACACTTTCTGCAATCTTAATGGAAGTTGGTGATAGTTTATACCGTGCAGGTTTTAGAAAGTTAGTGTTAATGAATTCTCATGGTGGACAACCACAAGTAATGCAAATGGTCGCGCGCGATTTACACGTTAAGTACAGTGATTTTGCTGTGTTTCCATTATTTACATGGCGTGTTCCGCATATTGCCAAGGAGTTGGTAACACCCAAAGAAGCCCAATTAGGTATGCACGCTGGAGATTTAGAAACTAGTATTATTTTAGCGCTTTTACCCGAACAAGTAAAAATGGAGCGCGCGCTTTGTGAGTATCCACCTGAACAACCGAGTGGTAGCTTACTATCAGCCGAAGGTAAATTACCTTTTGCATGGACAACAAGAGATTTAAGCGAAAGTGGTGTAATAGGTGATGCGACTACAGCAACTAAAGAAAAAGGTATACAAATTCTTGAATCTGTTTCTGATGGTTGGGTGACTGCGATCAAAGATATTTACACCTTCCGTCAACCTCATCCCTTGAATATCGGTGTTACAGAAAAGCAATAGGTAAAGTATTTTCATACCAGTTTGATGGCAGATTTGCAACATTTCCAGCTTTTTTGATTATTGTCATGACTCGCTCCATATCTACAACACGGTGACGATAACAACCATTGGAACCTCCTCCTGCCATTAAATTACCTTCACGTCCATGAAATCCTATATTGACTGAATGACCGTTTTTATCTCTTTTCCCTTGAGGTGAATAAAAGTTGGCGTATGCTGGTTTAAAACTGGCGCTGTTATCTGGCTTAATATAATCTAGGCTATATATTCCTTTTGGTGGATACCACTCTTGATAACGGGCGCCTACTGCTTTAAACTTTTCTCGTACTGTTTTATTTTGACTTTTGTAAATAATAGTAGTTGTAATTTGTGATGAATTGCCTGTTTCCAAAATAATCATCACTGGTGACTTGATGTTTTTATCAGGATTATAGCCAAACGTGTTGAGACAAGCTTCTGTTGTTTCTCTGTCTCCCGTTTGAGGTAATTGTTTAATTAGTCCATCTAAACATTTATTATTTTGTTCTGTTATGGTAGAATCATAGTAAGATTTTACGTTAGTATCTAAGTAATTATAATCATAAGCGTATATTTGAGCGGCATCAGCTTTTATTGTTGTCAGGTTTAAATTTACGGCGATAGTTGTAAGAATGTATAAGAAGTGACGTAAAGTAGCTGTTTTTAACATAATAGATGAAATTTAGGCGCACATAATTAATATGTAAAGTTTGTTTCCCATCCTTGAGTTAGGGGCATATTTAAGTTATCTTGGTATTCAGATATTGGTCTAATTAATTTGATGTTTCTTCCAAAGATTCGATAGGCGCCTACAGCACATATAGTTTGTGCATCAAATACCATTTTATCGCTGACTTCAACTTTAATTGGAACTGATGGATGTCTTCCAACTTGCAAAAGCATAACTTTTGTTTCTCCTCCTTCATAGTCAGTTAACTGTGACTTCCAAGGTTGTTTATATTCTTGGCGCCATTCTGCAACAGTTTGACCAGAACCTGCTAAATAGTAAGGAGTTGTTAGGATAGTTCCGTCATCTAAATAATTTGTGTACGAAGCAGTTTTCAAATAACAACCATTTTGACGAGTAAATGTTGCTATCCCTGGATTAATTTCACGCTTGATTAACATTGCGTGTGGAGTTCTGTTTAGTAACGCTTGGGCATTTTTTACTGGAGTTGTTTGTCCTGTTACTACTGTACTTGTGGATAATGAAATAATTATAGCTGTTGTGAGCCGATGAATTAATTTAATGTTCATAATACACCTGTTTAAATTTAGTAGGGTGTGTGACACTACCAAAATTCTGAAACGAAGCGCAGTTGTAGTAGCGTCACGCACCGACTCTAGTAGTTCGTGTCATTAAATTTGGGGAGTAGAAAAAACGAACCGCAAAGAACGCAAAGAACGCAAAGGAAGAATTAAGAAGAGAGAACACACCAAAACTATTGACATAGACCACTAATTACAACCGCGCGCTGTACAGGTGCGTGGTTTTTCTACAAATTCGCGTTGAATTACAACTTTACCTTCAGTTGAGACATTACGAATGATCGGATTACTAGGAGCGCAATTTGCGATTGCACGAGTTTCTGCTTCCTGACGTGATACTGTACCAATATTTAAACGTCTTTCAAACGTTTGTTGATTATCAACCACACCTAAAGCTGTAGTAAAAGCGTTGTCCATTTTGCTTTGTACACCCGAACGATTATCAATTGTATCTATATCTGTACTCGAAACATCAAGCGCAAAACCTAAACCACCACCACCAATACGTTTTGGTTTCAGTGCAAAACCTTGACGATAACCTACCGATGTCCCGCAAGCTGAACGGTATTGGAAAGAAAATGCTTCACCACCTGTTCCAGGCGCCTGATTTCCAAATTGGATATTATTATACTGGTCTCCGTCAACTTTAACTCGTGTAGAGGGTGATACGGATGTTCCGCCAGTAGTGATATTACCAACGTTTGCACTGCTATTTGCACTACCACCAGCACTAGTTGACGAATTAGTATTTTGACTGTTACCACTATTATTTACTTTAGCATTTGCTCCGCTAGTTGAAGTCGCTGTGTTAGGAGTGATAACTGTTGTATTGCTTCCACCGTTTTCAACGTTCTGATTCAAACTTGGAATATTGTTGTTATTGTTATTGTTGTTATTGTTGTTATTGTTGTTGTTATTGGATGATGTGCTATTACCGTAAATAGCAGTATTATTTCCTTTACAACTGGGGTCAACAGGTATATTGTTTCTTGCTTCACAATGAACCTTCTGGTTTAAACTACCTGTTGGGTTGACGGTAAAGTTACTCATCTCAACATGAGTATCAGGACCTACTGCGCTACCATCAAGTTCTTGGTTAACTGTTTGAGCAATAGCTGCATTTCCAAGTAAAATTGAAGTTGCTGAAACAGCTAAACCGATTAAAGCATGTTTGTTAGAAAACATAAGATTACATCCTGTTAATTATTTGTGAGTTGGTAAAAGCTTTGTATCTTAACAGTACGCACATTAAACTTTTTTGATAATCCTGCCAGTATTACTTAAGTATTTTGGCTAATGTATCATTTAATTTAAGTGTTTTTACTGTGATGGTATAGACTTCAGAAGCATCCGGAAAGTTTTCGGAAAAATATACTCATCAAAATTGGGATAATATTCTATTTTCAGAGAAAAAGGCACCACTAGAGTTTGAAAATTTTGAAAATTGGTATCAGCAGGATTCAAACGGTTACACTGGTACAGCAGGATAGTATCTAGCTGATATTTAAGTAGGATATATGAGTGATATGACAAGCAACCGTGACTACACACTGATTATCGATAAAAGTGGCAGTATGTCTACTCCCGACCAAGTGGGGAGTAAAAGTCGTTGGGACATTGCACAGGAGTCTACACTTGCACTCGCGCGTAAGTGTGAACAATTTGACCCTGATGGGATTACTGTATATGTATTTTCTGGAAAGTTCAAACGTTACGATGATGTTACCTCGGCAAAAGTAGCACAAATCTTCATGGAAAATGACCCAGCAGGAACCACTAATTTAGCGGGAGTGCTACAAAACGCTACTGACAACTACTTTCAACGTAAAGCTAGTGGTCAAACTAAGCCAAACGGTGAGACTATAATAGTAGTGACAGACGGTGAGCCTGATGATCGAAAAGCTGTATTTGAGGTAATTATTAATGCATCCCGACAAATGGAACGAGATGAAGAATTAGCTATTTCCTTAATTCAAGTCGGTTCTGACCCACAAGCTACTAAATTTTTGAAAGCACTTGATGACCAATTGACTAGTGTCGGCGCCAAGTATGATATTTGTGATACCGTTACACTCGATGATATGGAAGACATGAGTCTTGCAGAAATCTTGATGAATGCGATTAATGATTAATTGTCAGTTGAATGGCAGTTAATTGATATTTGGAGATATAACGATGTTGGAAAATCGTGATTACACATTAATTATTGATAAAAGCGGTAGTATGGCAACCCCCGACCAAAAGGGGGGCAAAAACCGCTGGTTTGCTGCACAAGAGTCTACTTTTGCACTCGCAAGTAAATGTGAACAGTTTGATACTGACGGAATTACTGTTTACGTGTTTTCCGGTAAATTCAAACGATATGAAAATGTGACATCAACCAAAGTGTCACAAATATTCATAGAAAATGACCCATCGGGAACTACCGATTTAGCGGGTGTATTAAAACATGCTACCGATAATTATTTTGAACGTAAAAATGCTGGGCAAACCAAACCCAATGGTGAGACAATTTTAGTAATAACAGACGGTGAACCCGATGACCGTAAAGCTGTAATGCGAGTTATTATCGAAGCTTCTCGACGTATGGAACGCGATGAAGAGTTAGCACTTTCTTTTATTCAAGTCGGTACTGACCAACAAGCTACACGCTTCTTGAAAGTACTCGATGATGAATTACAAAGTGCTGGCGCCAAATTTGATATTTGTGACACCATTACAATGGAAGATATGGAAGATATGAGCTTATCTGAAGTTCTTTTGAACGCAATAAATGATTAAGATTATTCAGAACATGTTTTAAAAGTGGGATAAAGTCTAAATTTGTCATTCTGAGCGCAGCGAAGAATCTAAATTGAATATACGCAAGATGCTTCACTACGTTCAGTATGACACAAAACGAAACGTATTCAAATTGTCTAAAACAAAACAAAGTAGTTCAGCGAACAAGTGTAAATAATTATTTATGCTAGTTTGTTAAGTGTATATGTTAAGCGTACATGTTTCCCTATTACTTACAGTAAAATCTCCCTATGTCACAAATCGAAGTTGCTATCGCTGCTTATCGAGTGTTCGTAGATGAGTTTAAAAGTTTGATGCTAGGTACAGTCAGTGCAAATGGTCTGCCTAATGTTAGCTATGCTCCGTTTGTTATGGATGAAACCAAGAATATTTACGTTTATGTGAGTGGACTCTCAACTCACACGCAAAATCTTTATACGGCGCCTCTCGCCAGTGTAATGTTTATTGAGGATGAGTTACAAACTCAGGAAATATTCGCACGGCGCCGACTAACATATGATTGTGGTGCCAAGTTAGTCGAGCAGAACACCGAATTGTGGTATCAGGTATTAGGAAAGTATGAAGAACGCTTTGGTGAGATAATTCAACAATTACGGAATTTACCTGACCAGCGAATTTTTCACCTTACACCCTATCAAGGCAGGTTTGTCACTGAGTTTGGCGCCGCGTATAATGTTCGTGCTGACAACCTTGATACCTTGGTTGATATTACTGTTGACGAATCTATATATTGATTATGCATGTACGTATGATGTGTAACGCTATCACATATTAATATATATTTACCATAGCGACAGTTTGTTGATGGGGTCGGTTTGCGTCCAGGCAAAATTTGGGCGCCAAGAACGCAGGAGCAACCTGTAACCCCAGCTAAATAAATCACATTACTTTTGCTGTGCTGCTTTTCTAACAGACTCAACATCAGTTTCTAGAATTTGAGCAATTCGCTCAATACTCAATCCTTCGTCAAGCAACTTAGGTACAAGCTGCAACCAGTTTTCTTCCCTTACACTTTGATACAATCTGCTTTTTTTGAATTCACTTAAGTCAAGCATAGTTTCTATTTCTCCTCGGCTAAGATTTGGAAACTTATAAAAAAAGTTTTTACAAATTTTCTTTGCTACGAAGATGTGAAGATGCATTTTATTATATAGCAATCTGTTCATCATTAGTGAAATCCGCATTTTGTACAGACCGTATTAATTCGGTCTTTACGCGGATATAATTTTTACAACTTATATAAAATTGCTATATTAAGTTAGGTGCGTAACGCTACGAATTTTTTGCTCCGTTGAAAGATTGTTATGGCGTTACACACCCTACATGGTATATGTTTATTATACAAAGATTATATAAGCCTATATGGGTTGATGGTGAGAGCGGGTATGAGTTAAAATTGCTGACTGTTAGCTTGTAATCTGACTTTATGCTGCATCCACCTTCGTTTGACTCAGTTAATCAGCGTGTACCTTGGAAGCTGCCCAACAATGAACGGGTAGCTGTTTGGGTAGTGATGAATGTTGAACATTTTACCTTTGGCAAGCTTGGTACTGCTATTCAACCACATTTAAATAGTCAACCTGAAATTGCTAACTATGGGTGGAGAGACTATGGTAATAGAGTCGGGATATGGCGCCTATTTGAATTGTTTGCTGAGTTGGAAATACCCGTAACTGCCGCAGTTAATGGCGAAATTTGTGAGTTATACCCTGAAATTATCACAGCTATTCAAGAACATGGCTGGGAAGTTATGGCACACGGTATTAATAATTCTACTGGTCATAGCTCTATGGATAAAGCAACAGAAACGCAAACAATCGATCAAACCTTAAGTTTATTAAAGCAGGCAACGGGTCAATTACCTAAAGGATGGTTGACACCAGGGTTTTCAATTACTGAGTCTACTTTTGAATTATTACACGAAAAAGGAATATTATATACTGCTGATTGGGTTAACGATGACCAACCTTATTGGTATCCTGTTAAAGATAGTCGAATGTTAGCTATACCGTATACAATTGAAGCTAATGATATTACGCTGTGTTTGAGTAATCGATTTTCCAGCGCCGAGTTTGCACAAGCGATACAAGACCAGTTCGACCAACTTTGGTTGGATGGAGAAAAAAGCGCGCGGGTAATGGCAATAGGTTTACATCCCTTCATAGTCGGTCAACCATTACGAATGAAGTATCTCAAACAATGTCTATCATATATTAAAAGTCAGTCCAATACCTGGATAACTACAGGCGAGGCTATATATAAACATTTTACCAAATTATCATGACAATATCACAAACTAAAACTTTAACGATTCCTGTTATTGATGCAACCCAAGAAAATATCAAACCATATGGATATTTACTTGGTGATGATGTAAGTAAACCTGGTTTGGGAATACCTTTTTATCAAGAGCGCGTTATTGAAGGTGAAAATATCGACTTTAGCTATCGCGGTACTGCCACTTTTAGAACTGCTAAAATTATGCCGGGATATCCCAAAATTACCTGGTTAGAACGTCATATGCACATGACACAGATGTTTATTGGATTAGGACAGTCACCTTTCATTATGGTTATGGCACCTCCCAGTGCTGATGATAATCAATTACCGGATTTAAATCAAGTCAAAGCGCTGCGTTTTCCGGCAGGACACGGTTTATTGCTACACCTGGGTACATGGCATGATTTTCCTATCGCTTGCTCCTCACCCGTTGTCATCCTAACGGCAAACTCCGATGAAGTAGTAACAGCGTTAAGCGAAATGAAAGAACCAGGAGAAATGAACCAAGGTGATGTTTATAAAATCTCATTACCTAAAAGATTAGGTTCCCAAATTCAACTTGATGTATGACTCTCTGTAAAGACGCTCCGGTTCTGAGCGTCTCTACTTTGTGGTAAAATATTATCTTACCACGGAGGTCGTAAAGGAAATTAAGAGCGACTGACAACAACAGGGGTTCCGACTTTTGCCCAGTTGAATATTAGCTGTGCTTTTTTGGGTGGTAAATTTACACAACCGTGACTAACAGGTGTGCCAAAGTTATTATGCCAATAGGCGCCGTGAATTGCATAACTACCGTCATAGTACATTGTATAAGGCACATCAGGAATATCATAATCGTCGCCACGCATTCTCGCTTTGCGTAATTTTGTTTGAACAGCGTATACTCCAGTCAGTGTAGGTGTAGACTTTTTACCTGATGAAATAGTAGTTTGATATATAACTTTATTTCCTTCCCAAGCAGTTAATTTCTGCCGCTTAAGATTTATTTCTATCCAACGTTCCTGTGACTGCTTTAGTTCATCTATCTTTTGAGCTATTTTCTGTGATTTTGATACTACCGCAGTTGGAGCAGGCACCTTTGTCTCGCCTTTAGCCGCAGGAGTTACAATATTAACTACATTTAAAGTTGTTAAAACAGAAATTGCTGCTAATAAAGAGAATTTACGCATATAACTTTTACGGCCGTTGACCATCATATGTCACAAACCTCCTAATTTATGTTTAATGTTTATGTTTAATGTAGGGTGCGTGCCGCCATAAGGAACAAGAGCGTCATTACAACACTTGTAGCGTCACGCACCGACTCTGGTATAATTATTTTAATTTATATCTAAGTAGATAGTTATCACCCAATGGTTGTATTAATTAACTTCACTGCTTATAAACAAATTCCGCATTTTATGTAAAATAAATTTGGTGCGTGACGCTACAAGTTTTGTTGCTTCGTTGAAGTTTTTTATAGCGTCACACACCCTATGTTTATTCTGTTTAAGGACGTTATACTGAGAGTCCCCAGAATTCGTCATCAAGTACTGATATATATAAACAACCCTTCGTTCATAAAGACAGGCGCCTTGCCAATTATCCAATAAATTACTATGAAATACTAAGCTACTAAAAGAACGACTGTGACAAATTTTGTGGTGTCACAGTTTATGAAACGAACCGCAAAGGGCGCAAAGTACGCAAAGAAAGAAGGATAATATAGAGAGCGCTTAACAGTTCTTAATTATTTGGTAGTTTGTAGAATGGCACGCGATTTACGTGGATTTATTAAGATATTGGAAGAAAGAGGACAATTACGGCGAATTAGTGCTGCTGTTGACCCAAATTTAGAAATTGCTGAGATTTCCAACCGGATGCTCGCTCAAGGTGGTCCAGGTTTAATTTTTGAGAACGTCAAAGGCGCCGCGTTCCCTGTTGCGATAAATTTAATGGGGACGGTAGAGCGTATATGTTGGGCAATGAATATGGAGCATCCCCTAGAGTTGGAAGACTTGGGGAAAAAGCTTGCGATGTTACAACAACCAAAACCACCGAAAAAAATTTCTCAGGCTATTGATTTTGGTAAGGTTTTATTTGATGTGGTTAAAGCTAAACCTGGACGTGATTTTTTTCCAGCATGTCAGCAGGTGGTTATACAGCGTGATGATTTAGATTTAAATAAAATACCAATGATACATCCGTATCCAGGTGATGCAGGTAAGATAATTACGCTTGGGCTGGTAATTACAAAGGATTGTGAGACTGGTGTACCGAATGTTGGTGTGTATCGTTTACAGCTACAATCTCAGAATACGATGACCGTACATTGGTTATCGGTAAGAGGAGGCGCCCGTCATTTACGGAAGGCGGCGGAGCGTGGTAAAAAGTTAGAGGTGGCAATTGCATTGGGTGTAGACCCTTTGATTATTATGGCGGCAGCAACACCGATACCTGTAGATTTATCGGAGTGGTTATTTGCTGGTTTGTATGGTGGTAGTGGTGTCAGTTTAGCGAAATGTAAAACGGTTGATTTGGAAGTTCCTGCTGATTCAGAGATAGTACTTGAAGGTACAATTACACCAGGTGAAGTATTACCTGATGGGCCATTTGGAGACCATATGGGGTATTACGGTGGTGTGGAAGATTCACCGTTAGTACGTTTTCAATGCATGACGCATCGTAAAGACCCTATTTATTTAACCACATTTAGCGGGCGCCCACCAAAAGAAGAAGCGATGATGGCTATTGCGCTTAACCGTATATATACACCGATTTTACGTCAACAGGTTTCGGAAATAGTAGATTTTTTCCTACCAATGGAAGCGTTGAGTTACAAAGCGGCAGTTATATCTATAGATAAAGCATACCCTGGACAAGCTCGTCGCGCGGCCTTAGCATTTTGGAGTGCTTTACCACAGTTTACATACACAAAATTTGTCATTGTGGTAGATAAAGATATAAATATTCGTGACCCACGTCAAGTTGTGTGGGCAATAAGTTCTAAAGTTGACCCAACGCGCGACGTATTTATTTTACCCAATACACCGTTCGACACTTTAGACTTTGCTAGTGAGAAACTAGGTTTAGGTGGACGCATGGGAATTGATGCTACTACCAAAATACCACCAGAAACAGAACACGAATGGGGGGCGCCGCTAGAGTCCGACCCAGACGTTGCTGCAATGGTACAAAGACGCTGGGCTGAATACGGTTTAGATAATTTACAATTAGGAGAAGTCAATCCTAATTTATTTGGATACGACATGTAAATCAATTGTATTGTACGTAAATCAATTGTATTGTACGTAAATCAATTGTATTGTATGTAAATCAATTGTAGGGTGCGTAACGCTATAACAAGATTGAACGAAGCAATGATTATGTGGCGTTACGCACCAAGTTTAATCATGTGTATCGTATTGTAAGGTGGAATGTTGCTTACTTAACGTATTAATTGTGCGTGAAAGCACTGTATTTGGCGTTACATTGCTTGATAGTAATAGCTTTCACGCACCCTACCCCAATTTATTGGCGCCTCAAAATGCTTAAGTCAGTGACATTCCACC
>NZ_JBXXZH010000206.1:0-17229 GCF_059640475.1 Calothrix sp. CBUCES-K 9914 | reverse complement strand
TGTGTCAATAGTTTTGGGGTGTAAGAGGATTAACCACAAAGACACAAAGAACACAAAGATAAGAGTTAAGAGAATGATATCTTGGCGCCTACACCCCCAGAATTAAGGGTATAGGCGCCTCACTTTAACTTTCTTAACTCTTGTCTCTGTTTTTCTGTGTCTCTGTGGTAACAAAAAATATATGTATATATGTCACTGCACAGGCGGGACACCTATGCTGCAACATCTGAAAATTAATGACACAGACTACTATCCCGGTGCGTGACGCTACTAGATTTTGCGCTTCGTTTCAAAATTATTGGTGGCGTCACACACCCTACATGTCAGACACACCATCGTTGTGAATATTCGACGGTAAACCAGAACTTGTTAGGCGCCCAGTTAAGCGCAAAAATCATTACGATTGAAGATAATGCTTATATTAAAGTCAAAAATCTAAGAGCAAAAATATAAAATCGTTATGACTTCGACTTTTCCGCCGGATTCAAACCAAACAGAAACAACTTCCCAAGTGTGGGAAGAGGAGATGGACAAAGCTATTTTTAGCTTTGATGAGATACAAACTGAGCTTAATTATCGACAAGCTCAAACAGCACTGCGTAACATAGTCACAAAACTTGACTTAACGCCAACTGAAAAGCAAGGTTTGGAAAGCGAAATTAATGATTTAGAAAATATGCTGTCAAAGCTTGACCGCATGGTGGTACAAATAGCAGCGTTTGGAATGGTTGGACGTGGTAAGTCATCTTTATTAAATGCGTTGGTTGGTCAAAATGTTTTTGAGACAGGGCCTTTACATGGTGTAACTCGTTCGGCTCAAAGTGTAAATTGGACTATAACAGAAGAAACTTTTGGCACTTCGGAGCGCGCGTTGCGAGTGCGGTTACAAAGTGGTAGGCAGTCGCAGGTAGAATTGATTGATACACCTGGATTAGATGAAGTTGATGGAGAAACGCGCGCGGTCTTAGCTGAGAATATCGCGAAGCAAGCCGATTTAATTTTGTTTTTGATATCGGGTGACATGACGAAGGTGGAGCATGAAGCACTTTCGCAGTTGCGTGATGCAGGCAAGCCAATATTATTAGTGTTTAATAAGATTGACCAATATCCTCAAGCTGACCGCATGGCAATTTATGAAAAAATTCGCTCAGAAAGGGTAAAGGAATTAGTGTCTCCTGACGAAATAGTCATGTCAGCAGCTTCACCTGTAGTACGTGCATTAATACAAAATCCAGATGGTACAAGACGAGTACAATTACGAACAGGAACGGCACAGGTAGAAGATTTAAAGTTAAAGATATTAGAAATATTGCACCGCGAGGGTAAAGCACTAGTAGCTTTAAACTCAATGATTTATGCTGATGTGGTCAATGAACAGTTAATACAGCGCAAACTAGCAATACGCGAAACTGCTGCTAACACCTTGATATGGCGTGCCACAATGACAAAAGCCGTGGCAATTGCCCTTAATCCTATCACTGTAGTAGATATATTAAGCGGCGCCATTATAGACATAGTTTTAATAATCGGCTTGTCTAAACTATATGGTATTCCCATGAACGAAGCAGGCGCCGTCAAGTTGCTACAAAAAATTGCTCTAAGTATGGGTGGCATTTCTGCAAGTGAGTTACTCGCAAATTTTGGTTTAAGTTCTTTAAAAACATTACTAGGAATATCAGCACCCGCTACAGGAGGTTTATCTTTAGGTGCCTATGCGACTGTGGCAATTACGCAGGCAGGTGTAGCAGGATTTTCTACGTATGCCATAGGACACGTTACCAAAACTTACTTAGCAAACGGCGCTACATGGGGAACAGATGGACCTAAATTTGTAATTAGCAAGATATTAGAAAATCTAGACGAAGAATCTATATTAAACCGCATTAAAGAAGAACTACAAACTAAAATTAAACTCAAACGAAAAAGGTAAGTATAAATATGCCTTATAGTTCTTTTTCATTACAAGATGTCGTCGAACAATTTAGTTTAACCCTAGAAGAAAGGGTAGAAATTTTCACCAATGTCGAACCAATAAAGCCAAGTGACTTTTTGATGACGACGTTGGATGAAAACGTACCGTTTGCCACAGCTATTAACAGTGAGAAAGCGTGCGGTGAGTTAATCATATTTCCAGTACTATTAGAATTGAAACGCAAAAAGGATTATAGTATATCCTTATTTTCTGGAAAAGAGTTTAATGTTGATATTGCAAAGGGTTTAAATAGTTCACCTGATTTTTTGATTAGCACTAGCCCTGAACAGTATTATATTAAGGCGCCTGTGATGGTGTTGGTAGAAGCTAAAAATCAAGATATCAATAGCGGTTTAGGACAATGCGCTTCAGAAATGATAGCAGCGCAACTTTTTAATCAAAAAAATAATCAACTGCTTGAAACTATTTATGGATGTATTACCACTGGAATTTTATGGAAATTTTTGAAATTAGAACAACAAAAATTATATATTGATATTTATGAAATTCCACTTCGACCAATTGATTATTTATTAGGAATATTTATGCAAATTTTAAATAATCATAAACACTAAAAAACCCGACTTATTCCAAAAGTCGGGTTTTTGAAGGTAAAATCTGAACTCTAACGAACGATATTTTTAATTCTTACTCTTATATGAGTCGAGCCATTCTTGAACTTGAGAACGTGCGATATCACGTCCACCTAAACCGAAGGCAAGCGATATAGCAACAGCAATTGCTCCTAAGAGTAATCCAAAAGCAAGGTTGACAATATCAGGGGCAACACCAATTTGTTGTAAAGCCATCGCTGATACTAGGGTAATAATAGAAATTCGTGCGACTTGTCCAAGAATTCGCGCTTGAGCATTACCAGTACTTGCAATAATACTGAACGCTAAATTCGCGAAAAACAAACCAATTGCAAAAATTACTAACCCAGCTAAAATCCTTCCTAGGATTATTAAAACTCCCGTGACTAATACCGTTAAAGCAGGAATATTGAGAACGTTTATTGCAGCGACGGTGGCGAATAACATTATACCCACCAGCACAATAATACCCGCAATTTCCGATGGAGTTTTGGAAGCTGGTCTTGGAACAGTACTACCTACGGATGTAACAGGACGATTCAGAGACGGCAGACCAATGATGCTGAATATATTGTTAAATCCAATACTTGTGAGAATACTTGTAACCAAATCAGCTACAAAGCGTCCAATAAAGTAAGCAACAATCAAAATTGTTGCAGCAGTGAAAATTAACGGTACTGCGTTTAGTACCTGTTGCAGCATTGCAATGGCTGGTACTGAGATTGCCTGAATTTGCAGCGCATTTAATGCAGCAATCGCTACAGGAATCAAAATTAACACGTAAACAACCGTGCCAACAATGGTTGAAAGTGACTGCGCTCCAGCTGCATTACTCAAACCAAAACGACTACCAATATGGTCTACACCTGTTGTTGATAGCAAGTTAGTGACAATACGCCGAACGATATTAGCAATAAACCAGCCGACTACTGCGATTAGTACTGCCGCGAGAATATTGGGCAGAACTGAGATAATTTGAGTAATTAGTGATTGTACTGGTACTAATGCCTGTTGTAGTCCCAAAGTATCGAGAATTGGAACCAAAAACATCAAGAAAATAAACCAATACAACGCATTACCTATCGTCTCAGAAAGCGATAGTCGGTTCAAGCTTGTTGGATCGTCACTTGGTGAGTTCAAACGTTCGTCAATGCGTACTGCATCAAGTCCGCGCACTGTAATTAGCTTAACTACTGTCGCTACTGCCCAAGCAATTCCTAGGAGTATTCCGGCGCCAACTAGCTTCGGTAGAAAATCTCCAATTTGGTTGAGGAAGCTATTTAGGGGTTGCGACGCTACACGCAACTCCAACGTGTCAAGAACAGCAACTACAGTAATTAGGAGAATGCTCCAAAATACTAAGCTGCCTACGAATGCTTCAATTTTGGGTACGTCTCTACCTGTAACGCTAGCAGCAATACGGTTATCTATCTTTGTGCGGTTAAGAACTCCTCGTACAATGGCAGCGGTGACAGCAGCTACTAGCCAGCCTACTAGCAGTATTAAAACAGCACCTAATAGTCGTGGTAAAAACAGTATGACCTGTTGCCCTACTCCCTGTAAGTAATCAACTGTTCGATCTGCTGCTAGACTAGGCGACGCTTGTGCTATATATTGCTGCGCGCTTATCCAAAAACCAAAGTCCATTACTTGGTTGACATGTTGCCAAGTTGCATTCATGGTTTTCTGATATTTAAAGTTGAGTGATATTGTGAAAAATGCATAAAACGCTATAGGTGCCGATTGCCATAAACAACTCAGCACCTGATAACTTCATGAATTTTTCACATGGTGAATTACCAGTAAAATATTACAGGTAATTGCTTACAAAAAATCTTTTTTACTTTTTTATTAATAAAATTTGAAGTTGAAATTACAAAAAAGTAAGGTTACTGGCAGTTTAACAGCCCTCACTTCCTATTTTCAATTTCGGAATTTACATTTAAGCACTAAATTTTCTCAGTATCGAGTGATGAAGTTTACCAAATAATTTCAGTATTCTCAAAATTTACTATCCACATGCGTATTTAGTTTTATATGTCTTCTATCTAAAGAATGAAATTTTGGTGGGCACTGCCCACCCCACACACTTTATTTATCTACTATTTGTCTGCTGCGTGTTCTTGTAACACTTCGAGCGGCACGTATTCTAGAGTCTTTTCATGCGTTGATTCTAAAATAATAACTGGCGCCACTCCTGCATTTAATGCTTCTTTCCAACGTGAAGCACACAAACACCAACAATCACCAGGTTTTAATCCGGGAAAGTTATAATGTGGTGCTGGTGTACTCAAATCATTCCCGCGCGATTTTGTGTAACTCAAAAATTCTTCTGTTACACGCGCGCAAACTACGTGTACACCAGTGTCACTCCCATCGGTATTACACATTCCGTCTCTTCTAAAACCTGTCATTGGTGAAGTGCAACAGATTTCTAGCTTTCCACCTAAAACGTTTTTTGCATCCATAAAATACTCCTAACTTGTGACGAATACGACTTACAGGCGGTGCGTTACGCCACTATATTGTTAGCTTCGTTTCGGAATTGTTGGTGGCGTAACGCACCCTACCACTCCTAACTTAATTTTAGATGCATCTAAATCGCGACCGATAAAAACTAGTTTGGTTTGTCTTTCCTCTTCATTTAACCAAGGACGGTCATAAAACTTATCAAATCTTGTCCCTACCCCTTGCATAACTAAACGCATTGCTTTGTTTGGAACTGATACAAAACCTTTTATACGATATATGTCTTGCTGTTGTACTAAGGATTGTAATTTAGTCTGTAATATTTCTGGGTCAAAGCTTTGGTTAAATATTATATGTGTTGAAGTAATCTCGTCGTCATGGTCGTGGTCTTCTTCGGTGTCGTGATGACTTGGGCGCCTATCTAAGTTATCTTCAACAGCAGCGTTCCATCCTAATAATACTTCCGGGTCAACAATGCCTAAGCTAGACTCAACAATTTTGACATCTCCTGGCAATTCTTGCTTGACAATTTTTTCAACCTGTGCCATGACTTCCTCATTTACTAAATCAGTTTTGTTCAAAATTACCAAGTCAGCACAAGCAAGTTGGTCTTCAAATAATTCTTGTAAAGGAGTTTCGTGTTCTAGGCTATCATCAGCTTGACGTTGTGCTTCTACTAATTCTGGATTACTGGCAAAAGTACCATTTGCTACCGCTTCACAATCTACCACGGTAATAACTGCATCAACTGTGGCGCCGGAGCGAATTTCTTGCCACCGAAATGCTTTAATTAACGGTTTTGGTAGCGCTAAACCAGAAGTCTCTATCAAAATACAATCAATTTGGTGGCGCCGTTTCAACAACTCCTGCATTGTCGGCAGAAATTCTTCTTGAACAGTACAACATAAACATCCGTTCGTTAGCTCATATATATTGCCGATACTTTCTTCGTCTTCTGGACACACTTGACAAGATTTGAGTAACTCACCATCAATACCCAATTCGCCAAACTCATTTACTAATACAGCAATACGGCGCCCTTGGTTGTTTTGTAACAGGTGACGAATTAAAGTAGTCTTACCACTACCTAAAAACCCAGTAATTACAGTAACAGGAATTTTTGCAGCCATTGATACTCCCTAACACCTCATCATACTGAGGTTTACGTAAATCGTACCTTAAAATTGTCCCCTAGAAATAAATATATTGCTAACAAGGCTACTCAAGTTTTAATCTTCATAGTAATATCGACACTCGGCAATCAAAATTTCAGTATCAGTGACGGTATAAATTAATCGGTGTTTATCATTGATTCTTCTAGACCAAAAGCCACTATATTCGTGTTTCAGAGGTTCTGGTTTACCTAAACCAGTGAATGGAGAGCGGTCAATATCTTTTATTAACTCAACAATCTTTTTGTAAAATTTTTTGTCTAACCTAGACCACCCGTTAAAATCTTCAAATGCGCTCGATTCAAATACTATTTTTCTGCTCATTCCAAGTCTTCTATATCAACTTCTACTAAATTAGACCGATTCCTAATATTTTCTACTGCCTTAGTTAATTTTTTTCTATTAGCTTCTGAAACCATCAAATAAGCAGTTTCATCAACCTCATACACTATAATCTCAATTTCTTTGTCCTGAAAAGTTGCCTTTAATGCTTCAATAAAGCTTTGGTCTAGTTCACTAGCATTTAAGCGATAAGTTGTATGCATAGTTTTCACGCACTTATACAATATAAATTTTTATTATAAACTACAATTCGTAATTACCTATGGTGTTCTAACAGTTTGTTATGACACGTATGTGATACGCGCAAGGCACCGTACTGATTGTATTAGAAGCAACCAATCATGTATCGTAATCGGTTATATCCCCTTTCTCCTTCTCTGTGTTATGCAGCGCGTAAATTCTACCCCTGTACGTTTTACTTTACTGCTAGTCAGCACTTTAACGGTAATGGCAGGCGCCACAATTGCTCCTTCCTTACCTGCAATGCGGCAGCACTTTGCTTCATATGAAAATATCGATTATTGGGTGAGGTTAGTTTTGACTCTACCTGCGCTGTTCATTGCTATCGGCGCCCCTTTTGTTGGTATTATTATCGATAAACTCGGACGCAAACCGTTACTCGCTTGTTCGTTGCTTGTATATGGTCTTGCTGGAAGTTCGGGACTTTGGTTAAGTACACTCAATGCCATATTAATAGGACGCGCGTTGCTCGGTATGAGTGTAGCTGGTATTATGGTGACAGCCACAGCGCTGATAGCTGACTATTATATAGGGCAAGCGCGCGGACAGGTGAGAAGGCACATCGAACTATATAGGAATGGGCACCATATTAAAAACCGTTACGTAACAAACTAACTGTGAATTATAAGGCTCGTGTTCTCAATGTTTTTACAATGATGCTTTGATAATGTTTTAGGTATAATGTGAAGCAGAGCATTAACTATCTGCTACTCAACTTTGAAAAAGAAGGTTTTTTATGAATAGCGAACAAAAAGCTTTAGAAGAAAGTGCAGTACAAATTACTGAATCAGTATCAGATTTAGAAGAACTATCAAGATGTGCTGGAAAGTAGATGAGTTAATGAACCAATACAAATGATATTGGAAGCACGAATAATTATTGCTCTCCTCCAATGAATTGGAAGGAGGAGAAGTCAAAATTTTGGATTTACACAACAATAGAAGAGTGCCAAAACTTTAGTATATTATTTTTGGGCTACTCTAGGTTGACTGAGATAACCGTATACAGTGCGGGAAACTTGAGAGATAAAGCTTGTACCTCTGGAGTCACCGAAGGGTCTTCTTACAAAGATACCTGCTAAATAGCGTTTACCGTTGGGCATTTGAATGATGCCGGCATCTCCAAGAATTACTCCTAGTGTGCCTGTTTTATGAGCAATTGTGGCGCCTTTTCCAAGTCCTGATGCTAACAAGCTTGTATTTTCGACACGACGCATAATATCTAAAGCTCTGGTACGACTGGAGCTACTTAATAATTGATTATTGGCAACTAGAGCAGATAGTCGAACTAAATCTTTGGGACTAGTGGTATTCGTTCCTTTAAAGTCACCAAGTAAATTCCGGATAACTGTATTTTGTAATCCCCAACTGCGGAAACGTGGGTTTAGTTTATTTTTACCGCCTAAACGGTCGATTATCATATTAGTTGCGGTATTATCGCTGATGGTAATCATTCTAGTCGCCGTTTCTAGCAAACTGAATTTTGTTCCCGGTGCCCGGTACTGCATTGTACCAGAACCACCTGTCATCAAATCACCTCGCATCGTCAATGTCTCATTGAGCTTGACTCGACCCGCATCTATTTCTTGGAATAAAGCTATTAATATAGGAAATTTAATCGTACTTGCTGCTGAAAAGGCTTTTTCGCCATTGTAATCTACATAGTTTCCGGTGTCTAAATCAATAAAAAACATTCCTGGGTCTAGCGAACTGTAACGCGACATCAATGACTTGATTTGCGAACTTAACTGAGTTATTTCACTACCTAAAGGTACAACTCCAGCGAACGGTGAAATACCTCCAATTTGCACGGGTGTCTTGACTTCACCCGACTGTGGATCACTGCTTGCAATGCGCTCTATTGAGGAGAAGTTGACAATCCAATGCGATGATGTATCACCTCGAACCAATACTTTATCTGGTTGTACTGTATATCCCGGCGCCAGTTCCACTACCAAACGAGTTGTATTCCCATCAAACTTACCAACACGAATTTCTTTAATTGCGGAACTATAAGTTTGACGAAGCGTATTTCCTTCCAAGTCTGTTCCCGGAAGGTCAATTACTAACCGGGTGGGATTATTGATTAAAAATGCTCTTGGTTGAACACCTGTTTCTGTTGTGATGTTGAGTTGGTTTTGCGCTTGATCAAAATACCAAGATTCTAAACGAGCAGCGTTAACTGGAGCGCAGAGCATTGCAACACTCGCACTTGCAAGTAAGAAATATCTTAACTTCATGCGGATAATTTCTATGTGTGTGTGAGATTTACTAGCATCAATTTTCTGTATTAACATCCCACATCCGGAATAAATTACATAATCATTGAGTAGCAATTATTTACCAAAAGACACCTGTACTCCCAAATAGTTCCGCTTTCTTTGGCAACGGATGATGAACGGACGTAACGGATAGAACGCACCATCACAATAATTTACAATATTGGCGCCTTATCATCGAGTGTGGACTTACAATATTTCGGCGCCCATAGCACGTGATTACAAAACTTTTCTATCGGCGTTTGCTTTGTCTGTTTCTCCCAAGTCATCCCAAATTCTTGCCCTTTGCTCATAGTGTTTGCGGATGGGGTTGATTTTAATTGCTTGACTATAATCGAATATCGCAAGCTGATAATAACCTAATTGTTTATACATGTCACCGCGATTGCTGTAGAGACTCGCATCGCTTGGGTCGATAATAATAGCTTTAGTATAATCAATAACCGCTTGTTCGTAGTTTCCCAAGGAAGTTTGCAGCACTGCTTGATTTTGATACTGAATTGCGTTATTCGCGTTGGAACGATTCTGAAAACCTATGGCTAGAGGGATTGCGGCACATAATAATACCCCTGCTAAAATGATCTGGGATTTTTTCATCTTCGGAACAGTATACATTTTTATACATATATTCCTCTGTATTTATAGTAAAACAGTATGATTTAGCAAGATTGCTGTGTAACATTTCTAAGATACTTCCAAGTGAAAATCTCTAAAATTTCATGAGCAAGATAATTCTCTTGTGGAGTGGGCGTCCCCACCCGCCCTACAATTAGATACTCATCCCACAACAAAAATGCTTGCTTACATTTTTCAACGTAAACAAGCATTGCAATCGTTCTGTGTAATTAATTTTGACGGCTGTGCAACGCCCGAATATAACGAGGAAGTTTAGGAGTCGTTAATCTGACTTAGATATTTGAATCCAAAATCTAAAATCTAAACTCGCTTATAGCTCAAGCCAGTTATGGACTCTAAGGATGCTCTAATAGCCTGCATGTACCATCTAGTTTCGGTACGCTCTTTGACGATTTTTTCGTAAATTGCTTCGTATCCGTCTACCATTTGGGTAACACTGAAGTTATTTTGCACGTATTCGCGACATTTAAGACGGTCGAGTTCCAATACTTGACCCACAACTTCTGCCATTTCGTCGTATGTGTCGCAAACCATACCACTTACACCATTAGCGACGACTTCAGGTACTGAACCCATGTTCATACCAATTACGGGCGTACCGCAAGCCATTGACTCAATCATAACTAGACCGAAAGGTTCTCGCCAAGTAATTGCAAACACTGTTGCTGCTGCATTACCTAACAGTTCGGATTTTTGAGCATGGTTTACTTCACCTAAAAACTCGATTTGTTTACCATCAATGAGAGGTTCAATTTCTCGCTCAAAGAATTTTTTGTCTACTATATCTACCTTCCCTGCCATTTTCAACTTCATTCCTGTCTTCTTGGCAATGGCAATTGCATGTTGTGGTCCTTTTTCAGGAGAGAAGCGTCCTAAAAATGCCAAGTAAGGTGGGTCGTGCGGCTTTTCTACAAACGGATATTCATCAACTACTATACCGTTATATACTGTTCCTGCATAATTTAAATCTGCTTGTCGCTGGGCATCGCTAATGCTGACATATGATTGTGTGCGGTACTCACCAAATACTTTCGCACTATCTTTCGTGAAGCTACCATGCAGTGTGTGAACTGTTGGTGTTGATACCATGCTTGCTAATGCTAGTGACCAAACTCCAACGTGTGAATGAATGATATCGAAGTCTGCCGCACGTTGATATACTTGACCTGGCGCCAATACTTCGTAAATAATTGGCTCTTTGATATCTGGGTTTAAACGTAAAGCACGAGAGCTAACTCCTTCCAACTTTGCCAAAGTCTGCGAGTCACCAGAGGCAAATAAAGTCACTTCATGTCCTCGACGAACAAGCTCGTCAGAAACGCGACTAACTACCAATTCAATTCCCCCATAGGTTGGAGGAGGAACTGATTCCCATAAAGGAGCAATTTGTGCGATTTTCATAAGTTTTGTTGGTTCAGCTTTTCAAAGCCCTACAAAAAGTACTTCAAACAGATGCTGGCAAAATGCAGATGAATATTCCACCTATCACCCTGGCACCGGAATGACACTAACCGTTGCGGTTGTCCTATGTGATTAATGCGAATAAGGCTCATCCCGAACCGTCTAAACCTCACCTCCTGTCATAAATATCTTGGTTCCCAGACATTTCATTCTCAATTATACTATGGTTCTCAATAATTTGCAGTCATCTATCTTGAGGACTATATAAGTTTTACAAATGACTCTAAAAATGCGAATAATTCATTAAATATTACCAAAATTGCTATGCTGATTACAGCAACTAAAGTTATTTTACCACCTGCAACCAATCTATGGTAATTATCAGAATTTTTATTGTCATGGCACCGTTTCTACACCATTAACGCTCTTCACAATAGCCCCTAAAATAAAAATACCCTTATGCCCAGCACTTTTTAGTGGTTGTAAAAATATATTAGGATCTAAGGTGGCTAAACATGTAGGTGTAAATCAAACTAACCCATATTCTATACCCGTGATATTGATGATTTTGTTACATTAATGAAAAATTGATCAGACTGTAAACGAGTCCAATAAAGAAAGTCACAATGGCAAACTAATAAAACAGTGAAAAGATTATCCATAGCCACTCTCCGCTGCTTCTACTTCGGAAATTATTCAGTGGGTAAAATTGATTTTTAATATCAGTAAATTTTCGTGCTAATTTTAAATCAACGCTATAAAAAATTACAGTATTTCGCGTGATAGAGATAATTAGTGAAATCAAGGAGCCAAAGAAAATTGACTGCTAACTAGTGCGTGCGTCTGCTTCTAGTTGTATTGCGATTACCGGAATCACGTTATGGTAAAGTCCAACTAACATAATCGGAATTATAGCAGTTAACGAGCGTCTAATGCATGAAAAACAAACTGTGATAAATAAACTCTGTTTCTCGCCAACAATAAGAATCTAATAAACGAAGCTATTACTACAGAAACCAAAGCGTTATTTAATTTATTAATTAACTTTGGGCGCCTAAAATACATAATTCCCCACCTTGAGCGATATATGCATATATCCTGACTCTGTGCCTCTGTGGTGATATATTTTTTACCACTCCAGACGCAGAGAACACAGAGGAAAGAGGTTATTTAAGGTTTGGAGCGTTTGATACTAAAGGTTCGTTTTTCCCATAACCATGCATTACTTTATCACGTTGAGGCGCCCCCTGAACGTTTACAAGTAGTTCGAGTTATAACGAAATAGCTATAAAGAAATATACTTGAGGTTTTTAATATCCCATGTATAGTCTTTCATATCACTAGGCCAAGGGACTTCATGAGTCTTCGCCAGTTTCAAGCTACCTTGATGAAGCTGATTATACAAAGCAGGAAAATCGCCAATTTGAATATTGTTTTTAATAAAGGTTTGGCGAAGAAGTTGGGTAGTATACATCATATTGTGAGCTTCAAAGCTGCCTTCAGGGAATATCCGCTCAAATATCAGAAATTTTATATCATCTCGCTTTTGTTTAATTGCTCTTTGGGGTGTAATTCCAAGTTTTTCGGGTACAACATCTCCTTCAATATAAACCATAATATAGCTTGGTCCCTTTGACCATTGTGGATAACCGTTTCCAAATGCAAAAACATTTATAAATTGCGAAGCGCGCTTTTCCCAGTTATCATGTAAAATCCGGCGCCGTTCAAAGTCGAATAAGCCAGCACGTGCATTAACGTATTTTCTTTTGGCAACCCTAATTCCTCTAGCAAGTAAAATCGTTCCGTGACTATCACCGGATAAATTAAGGATAATATTATTGGTTATGGCATAATTAATTAATATAGCAGTGTTGCCAATTACTGGACTGCCAGATAAATTAAAACGGTCTAACCCTGCATTTATCCAGTCAAGGTATCGGTTAACGAACCGAATAAGCGGATGCATTTTCAAATAAGATGAGTTGTTTAAGTTGGCAATACCTGTTACGAGCGTATGTGCATATCTACGACTTCGCTTTGAAGACTCACTTTCACGTTGCCCTAGTCCGGAAATAAATACACCATACAGTGAGCGCTTATCTTCATCCGGATAATAAGCAATTTTGTGTGTTATGACTTCAAACGGGTTCCCCGATGCAATTACATCATTAAAGTCAAAAATCTCCTCAGTACCTGGGTTTTGCAACTGTCCATCAAATTTTTTATCGGGAAATATAGCTTCAAGCGGCCAGCGCCACCATCTAGAGTCAACTTGCTGTGTTTTTTGTTGAGTCATAAGTTAATAGTTTTTAATTATACTAGTTTTATTTAAGTATAAACGTGTATATGCTTTGGTGTCAGAAAGCATGTAAGAAAAAAGTATAACGCTTTGGAGTGTTTCCGGAATTGGTTATTAAAGATTTGGTTACTTATATAACGGCAGCAAGCGAGTAATGTATCAGTTCTCAACTTGGCTCCTAGCTTATATATTAAACAACCACAAAAGCTTAAGGAAATTTATTATGTCAGATTCTACAAACCCTTTAACACCCCAAGAACCCTTAACACCTCAGTCAGAACCAACACCACAGTTGGCGCCTGCTACTCCTCCACGTGGCTTCAAAGCTGCTATTCTCAAGAACTGGAAGACTACTAGTATTGGCTTGGTGCTTTCTTTTACTGGTTTTGTTGCATTTTCACCTGAAACCTTTGGTGGTGCAGACAAACCTTTTGTACAGGTTTGCAGGTATGTGACTTCAGGTGGCTTGGCTGCGTTGGGTATTAGCTCGAAGGACTATAATGTTACGGGGGGAAGTTAATGCATCCTACCCCTAACTATTCTTTACATGCAAGGGGTTAGGGGATTTAAATTCTCGCTAGAATCTGGTGATAGAATGTGGTCTGAGAAAGTAGAGACTGTTGTTGATATAAAAAGCCCAGTTTCACGTAGGAAACCAGGCTTATTTGTTGTTAGGTTTAACGCTTTATGCTAAACTATGCGATTGCTGCATAGTTATTGTCCTTAAAGAAATCATCGAAAGCAATATCGATGAAACCATCATAAGGGTCTCCACTATTGACTTGATCTTTGTAAGCTGTGTCAAAACCCAAAGGATTGCGTATGACAATACGATTTTGGTTCTCTTTAGTGTATGCATCAGTTAAGGTATAAGCCTGTGAACCAATCAAAAATTTACTCTGTTGCATAGCCACCACTGTTATAAATTTTCCTTTACTTAAATCATCTTTAATTTTAGTAAAAGCGTCGCTAGCATTCATTTTATTTGCTGGTAAATACTCAGAGTCCCGTCCTGTAAGATTCTTTAACGTTTCTACAGGATTGAAAGTATTTCTGATTAAAGTGTAGCCACTTTTTGTACTACTACCTTGAATCTGCTCGATGAACTGAGCATAAGCACGATCGAAAAGCGGCACCCAAATTGCGTTCCCATCATCGGCATTGGCAAGCATGAAATTTCCGTCTCCATAACTTGTTCTGGCATTTGGTAGTAGATTACCTTTAGATGTTTGAATTGTAGGAATATTGCGGTCTACAGTAACGTAGTAGGGATTACTATTGTTATAGAACCGGAACGTCCAGCTTTCATAAGTCTTTCCATTATATGTTTCTGTTCCGTTCGCAATAATCATGTTATTGAGGAACTCGCTACCATTATTCTCTGACTTTTCTTTTTGCGGCATTGAGAATAATGAACCTAAAGCAGCTAGATGAACACTACCAGTCCCATTTGGTACTTGATTAATGTCTCGAATGCGAAACCCTGAAGGTAAGCGTCCATCTTTTGGGCTGCTGCCAGTCAAAGTACCTTTAATCGGTTTATAGACGAATCCAATTGGTAGTTCTATAGTCTTTCCGCGTACCGTTATTGGTACATTCATTTTACCCGTGGGTGGTTTAGTGCCAAAAAAGTTGGCGCCAACCAAAGATTCAAAGTCACTAGCACTCATGTTGTTAGTAATTCCAGATACAACCTGGTCTGTAAGAAAACGAACTGAGTCAGATAGCTTGAATTGAGTAGCATTGTTAACCAAAGTCTTTAAGTCTGCTTGCTCTGTATTTGTAATACCATTTGTCTGAGCCTGAGCAAAAAACGCTAGCATATCTGAGCGCGTTAAGCTAGTTTTGTTGCCTAAAATTGTCTGTAGCCCTGAATCCTGAAGCGTAATGCCACTTCCTTGGTTTTTGACAGGGGTAACTAGCAATTCATAAGCGCCCAAAACACCAGTTGCTGAATTATTCGATGGGGAACGATTAACTTTAATCTGATAAGTAGCCTCATTAGCTATTGTAAGTTCGAGTTCAGAGTCGGTTGTACTTGCGGTAGCGTTATCATTTACTAAAGTAGTACCTGGTGAAGGAACTACTTCCAGGTAAGTATCGAAGTTAGGCGATTCAAGGTTAACGCGAATTCTGCTTCCTGAAGTTAAACCAGTAGTATCTAACTGGTAAATATCAGGTTGACTGTTACTTGGGAGTAAGGTGCTATAAATGGGCGTATCTACTTTGACACTGGGACTTTGTTGACTAACAACTTTGCTAGTAAGGGTAAAATTACCTGTTTCAAACTTATGATAACTGCTTACACGAACAATATACTCAAGGCCAGCCTTACGAACGAAGGTAATTTCAGCATTTTCACTTGATGAATCTTTGTTTCCAAAGACATCATCATTTACAGCCAAAACTCTTCCAGTTCTGGCATTGACAACTTCTAAGAATGCATCAAACTGAGTTGATGCTAATTCAATTTTTACACTCGCGTTATCTGCGACGTTTGACAAATCAAGAGTATAATCTTTGCGGTAGCTGTCTTTGTCTGTAGGTTCTATAAAATCTGAATTTAATAATGATGCATTGATACTGCCATTCTGTGCAACCAGATTACCTGTAATTGTTGAAGAAGCTTTCGCGCTAATTTGATAGTTGCCTAAGTTATTTGCATTGATGCCGCTTGCTCTAACAAGATAATTAACGCCTGCTTCGACTTTGAAGCTAACTTTAGAACTTAACTTACCCTCACTTTCATTATCATTTTCAACAATGATTTCTTCTGTAGTTGCATCAATAATTTGTAAGTAGGAATCAAAATTTGTTCCTTCCATTGAAATCGTTACAATCTGTCCTGCTTCTATTCCACGAAGTATGTGGTCTTGTGCATAACTTCCAATGCGGGTTGGATTCGGACTACGCTTAGACAGTTGACCATTTATCTCTGTGCTGAACCTAGTTAAATTTACCTGTTCTCCAATGAAATTAATTGATTTAGACTCAGGGTATTCAGTCGCAACATCTTGTTTTTCAATTCCCTCAGTGATATAATACTCAAATAGTTGCTTAAAGCTTTGTTTTGCTGGGGCGCTATTATTGTTTTGATAGTAAGCTGCATTGTAAGAATAAGAAAAGACGCGCGCTTCATTAATGCCGTAAATACTAAAATGCTTATACAACTGGCTATAATTCAATTTATCTAGGTCTGCATTGCTTATCATGTAGGCATTAATATCAAACTCTTCAGAAGAACGGCGCCCTTCGTTAATACCGGCAATTATGAAGTGACCAAATAAAAACTGATTATATTCGCTTGTTGTCTCTGAGTTAGCGAATACAGCATCTGTGCTTGTTCCTTTACTAGCTGCATAAGCAGTTATTAAGTCTGGGTTGTTATTGCCGTAGTACTCTAAACTGAATGGATAAGAAAACTCACGACCTTCACTAATGCCATATATTTCTAAATGCTCTAGTAGTTGTTTACTAGAAAGTCTAGCTTCAACCAAGTCAATATTAAATGTTTGATATAAATTGAGATCGATTATTGGTGAGAAAGTACGTTTTTCATTGAGTCCATTTGTCTGTAAGTGTTTAAGTAGCTGCTTACTATTCAGCTTAGATAAATCAGAATTAGCTTCTTGATAGAATCCAAGGTTTACAAATGGAGAAAACTCACGTTGTTCATTAAGTCCGTTTGTCTGTAAGTGTTCAAGTAGCTGCTTTCTATTCAGCTTAGATAAATCAGAATTAGCTTTTTGATAGAATCCCAGGTCTACAAATGGAGAAAACTCACGTTGTTCATTAAGTCCGTTTGTCTGTAAGTGTTCAAGTAGCTG
>NZ_JBXXZH010000205.1:0-17357 GCF_059640475.1 Calothrix sp. CBUCES-K 9914 | reverse complement strand
GCCCCCGTGATCGAGCTTGCCAGTGAGCAGCCCGCCTCCAGCGAGGGGATCAGCACCGTCTTCTCCGGCGCGAGGATTTTCGAGGTCTCGGCCATGAAGTGCACGCCGGCCTGAACGATCACGCTCTGCTCTACCTTGGCTGCTTCGCGCGCCAGCTGCAGGCTGTCACCCCGGAAATCGCCGACGAGGCGGAAAATGTCCGGCGTCATATAGTTGTGGGCAAGGATGACGGCATCCTTCTCGCGCTTCAGCCGGTTGATGCCGGCAATGAGCGGCGCAATCGCGGGCCATTCCATCGGCGTGATGAAATCCTGCACCAGCGGGTAAAGGGCGTCGGTTTCAGCCTTCACCGCATCGTCATAGACGAGGCCGCGCGCTTCAGCGGCGGAGGCGCCGCGCAGCGGGGTCGGGGTCGGGCAGCCGGGACCGGCATCAATGAGACGGGCCATGTGGAGGCTCCTTCTGCATATCGAGCACTTTTGCTCGATTTGAGTATAAGTTGGGCCTGAAAAACAGCATTTCAAGGCGTGACCTCAAAATGCTGCCGGCATCAGGGCTCTTGTGCGACGGTGGAATGATCCTTTTGCGCAGTCTGAGCAAAAGCCTATCTAGCGCAGCCAGCCCCTGAGGGCAAGGCCAGCGCCTTAATCCTGCCTTTATTGAAACTAAGCCGCAGTCAGCCCGTCCAGCGTCGGCCGAGGGCAGTCTCTCAGATCACCCCGGCATCGCGCCAGGCATCCTTCGGCCACCGCCGGTGCTGCCAGAACCACTGGCCGGGATGCGCGCGCACACAGGCCTCCAGGAAGTCGTTGATCCGCTGCACGGTGCGGGCGATGTCGGCTTCCGTATCGCCGGTATCTTCCGGCAGGAACGGCTCATGAAAGATCACCCGAAAGCGCGCGGGTCCGGTCCGCACGGTCGAGACGGGCACGATCGGCACCTTGTATTTCAATGCCAAGCGCGTCGGTCCCGGCGCCGTCATCGCGGTTTGTTACCTGCTCTTGTTGGTTCTGGCGTGCTGTCCTGCAGGGCCTGAGTCAGCTGCAGCTGCTGGACCTGCACGCCAACAGCATTAGCAGCCTGCAGCAGCTGGCAGCACTGCCCAGCCTGCAGGAGCTCAACGCAGCAGCCAACAGGCTGCAGCAGCTGCCATGCCTGACGCAGCTGACAGGCCTCACTACACTCAACCTGAGGAAGAACCAGCTGGGCAGCCTGGAGCCAGCAGCAACAGCAGCAGTGCAACCAGGAGTGCCAGCGCCAGTGGCTGTTGCTGGTGGGCAGCAGCTGGTCCAGACCTACATTGATAGCAGCAGCAGGACCAACAATTTTTTGCCATCCAGCCTGGTGCGGTTGTCGCTTGCGCAGAACAGGCTGGCCCAGCCTGCACTGCTGCTGCCGCTGCGCCAGCTGCCTGCCCTGGCTGAGCTGTGCCTTGACGGCAACCCCTGGCAGCAGCATGGGGCCAGCAGGTCGCAGCTGCTGGCCTGCTGCCCGCCCTCACTGCTGCTGCTGGACAGCCAGGTGGTGAGTCCCAGTGAGCGGGTGCTCATCCTCACCAGCGCAGTCAAACTCAGCGCACCACTGCGCGGCGGTGCCGCTGCTGCTGGTGCTGCCATCAGCAGTGGGGTAGCAGCCTCCACGTTACTAGCGGCGCAGTTGGAGGAGCGGCAGCAGCAGCAGTCACTAGGCAATGCTTGGGCAGGGGTTCAGCAGCAGGACGGAGGCACAGCTGCACAGCATGATGCTCAGATGGTGATGCAGCAGAAGCCGTGCATGGGTCAAGCTGGCAGTACTGAGCTGCATGCAGCCAAGATGCAGGTGCTGGGCCAGCACTTGCCCGTCAAGCAGAGGCAACCACAGCAGCCGCAGCAGCAGCAGCAGAATGAGGAGGAGCAGCAGCTTCAAGGCCAGCAGCAGGCTGGGCAACAGTTACAGCAGCAAGGATACAGCAGTCCAGCGCCTGATGGAACACCAGCCACAGCCACAGCCACAGCAGCAGCAGCAGCAGCAGCACGTGAACTGGAGCTGGGCGCTGCCAGCTCGGCACTGCCTGCGGTGCCAGAAGCATCTGCTGCGGGTGACAGCGCCGTCATTGGCTGGCGCCAGCTGCACAGTCAGCACATCAGCAGCGCAGCAGAGACATTAGCAGGAGCAGGAGCAGGCACAGCCAACCACACTAGCAGCAGCGGCCTCAGGCAGCCCGCACCTGTTCAGCAGCAGCAGCAGGCTGCTGACAGCCACCCCAAGCTGGGCATTGTTGCAAAGCTGCGCCCCTACTCTGCTGATGATGTGGCTGCACATGTCAGCAGCAGCAGCAGCTGGCCTCACAGTGCTACCTGCAGCGGCAGCCTGCCACGTCAGCCAGGCAGGCGCCCTTGGCCCAGTAGCTTCATCCCCAATTTCTTTATTCATACCAATCACATAATCAATATCTTGATGAATTGCCTGTGCTTGAACTTCGCTATAACAAGCATTGAGTAAAACACACTCAACTTGTTGTTGAAACAATTCAAATAACATAGCTAGAGCTTCGGTACTAACTAGTTTTAATTGACCAGAATCATCCTCAAAAGCTAATCCGTTACTGCCGATACCATGTCCGCAAAAATGAACAATAGCTGGTTGATGCTCTAGTAACGCGCGGCGCAAATCATCAACTCTTGCTGCAGGCTCAGTTACAACTTTAAATTGTTCTCGATTTTGAGATAGCTGATTCGCTCTTAAAATTGAGCGTACCTCTTCATCCAAGCGTAGCTGACTTGTGCCCTTGGGATTGGCTGATAAAATTAATATTGTTTTCACGGTACTATTATTACTGTTTATTCTAATTGTAAATATTTAAGAAAGGTTTTTTAATGGCTATATTCGTGTAAAGCACAACGGCGAGGGTGGGTAAAAGCCTTACGCGCGGGTAAGAATCCGTTTACTAAGGAAGTGTTGAATAAATTGCGGGATTAGTATATTAATTATATAACGTCACATAATATCAAACCTTATTCTAAGCGTAAAGTCAAGTTTTAAGAGTAGAATAACGAAGTAATACTACGTAGGTTTTGAATTTTGATCCCCCCAACCCCCCGCGTGGAAGCTACGGTGTACACACATCTTTTCATTACCCTTACATTCTTTCTCTTCGCCTTCTTTGCGTCCTTAGCGGTTCGTAAAAAATTAACCGCAAAGTACGCAAAGGCGCAAAGTAAAGAGAAGAAAAGTAACTTTTAGAGACTTGTTTGTACACCGTAGCTCCCATTGCGGGGAGAGGGGAAGGGGAGAGGGTACAGATATTTTGCATGAACTTCAAAGCTCTAAAAACTCACAGAGTCAACACCCTGGTTCTAACCCCCGAAAAATAAGATATATTAAGCATTTATTCATGTTTTGTATAAAATTTAATAATCTTCAAATGAAGCTTCCAGCTAATAGTTAATATATTCAATTTTTGTTCAATTTTTATCCAATTTGCATTATATTTAATAAGTTTGGAATAAGTTTGACTATGAGTAATGTTGTAATGAAAATTTAACCGTAAACTTTGTTTGCCCCGCTTTACTCTCCAACTCCAAAGAGGCGCCTAAAACATCGACCATTTTTTTGACTAATGTTAATCCCAAACCAGTTCCTCCATGTTGCCAAGGGTCATTATTAGAGATACGATAAAACTGGTCAAAAATCCGATGTTGTTCTTTTTCTGGGATTACTACACCAGAGTTAATAATACTTATTGTAACTTCGTCAGTAAATTCCGCTTGCAATGTAATAGTTTCTTCTGCGGGAGTATATTTACAGGCATTTGTAAGCAGTTCAACCAAAATATGTTCTAGAGTTGCAGCATGACAACTCAGTAACGGTAAGTGTGAGGGTAAGTCAACTACTAAATGTTGATGTTGGTGTTGAATACGTGGCTCGAATGATTGGACAATTTCGGGAATAAAAACTTGCAAGTTTATTAACTCTGGTGTTAAAACTTCGGATTTCACATCTAAGTAACATAGCATGAGTAAGTTTTCGATTAATTTATTATGGCGCCGCGCGGAAGCAGTAAAAATTTCTAAAACGCGCGCAAATTTCGGAGACTTGTAGTGAGGATATTCTGATTGAATTAACTTTTCTAAAGTTTGCACCGCAAGCTGCATACTGCTCATTGGACTCCGCAACTCATGGGAAATCGTTTTGATAAAATCATCCTTGAGACGGTTAAGCTTCTCAAGTTCTCTTACTTGCTGCTGTGACGCTTTGTAAAGTCGAGCTTGACGTATCGCTATTGCACACTGACTAGCTACTTGCTGTATCAGTTCCACCTCTAACTCTTCAAACACAGTATCTTTTGGTCTTAATAACCAAAGATTACCAAGAATACCCTGACTGGCGCCGTTTTCAAAAATTGGGCAAGCTAGTTTTGTAAACTCCACCTTGTCAATGCATAACTCTGGAGAAATGTCAACAAATTGTGAAGGAATTTTCTGGAGTAGCTGTTGATATATTGGAGTTGTTTGTTGCACCCCCTCATAACTGGGCGCCTCAATACCATACTTAAAAACAACAGTCGCTACGGTCTGCTTTTCGTCGTAAAGTTCGATATAATAACCATCGGTTTTGATGACTTGGACTAATTCTTCGATAACTGTTTGTAAAACCTGAGTCTCGTTTAAACTATCGCGAATTTTCTCCGTTATCGTTCTGACCAAAGCTTGCTGACGCTCAACTCTATGCCGTGCAGATATTTCTTGTTGTAACTCTTCGTTTTGCTGCGCTAAACGTTGACGTACTTGTTTAAGCGTCAAATGCGTTTGAATACGCGCTAAAAGTTCTTGGTGTTCAATTGGTTTGGTAACATAATCGATCCCTCCCAACTCAAAACCCCTAACTTTATTCACCGTTTCCGAAAGTGCCGTCAAAAATATTATCGGAATATCATGAGTCGATGTTTTGGCTTTCAACAAGCGACAAACTTCAAAACCATCCATTCCAGGCATTAAAATATCGAGCAATATCAAATCAGGAAGAATAGAATCCGCTATTTTTAAAGCGTTTTCGCCGTTTTGCACAGCTAAGACTCGAAACCCGTAATTTTCTAGTAACGCGAACAGAACCTGCAAATTACTAGGATGGTCATCCACAATCAAAATGGTTTCGGCACTTGCTGACTTGGCATTGGCATTGTTCAAGTTCATGTTAGCCTTATTTGCATGGCGCCGTTAGTAGTACACACATCCCTAAGTTAAATAGAGGTGATAGTTAAGCTTCAGGCAAATTGCGATACCACTAATGTACACCAAAAACAACATTCTTAACGTTTTCTTTATACTGTAGGTGTAACGAACAGTTAAGGATAATTTATATAAGTCTTTAAATCTTAAATAAATGTAGTAAAAATTAGCATACGAAGATTTTAGAGTATGAGAGCAAAATTGGCAACGGATATAACGGATGTAACGGATGGTTTATCCGTTACATCCGTTACTTGCATCCGTTGCCAGTCTAGATTAAAAACTGACGGATAAAATTTTGGAGTTGGTTGACTTGTAGGTTTTCTGCTAGCTTTCGTAACTCGCGCGCAAATGGTGTAAATTCGGCGCCTAGCTCTAAGCTACATAACTGTTCTAAAATTCCTCGAATATCACCTTGTGCTGCGAGTCGTTCGAGTTGAGTTAGTTTCTCGAAGCTAGGTGGAACAATAGGGGTTGCTAAGTAAGGAGTACTAATAACTTCATCAGGTGTAGACTCAGTTGTGGTATTTACTGATTGATACACCCACTCTAAATTCAGGTGAGTTTGTAAGATAGATAACAATTGCTCGAAACGAACTGGTTTAGGGAGAAAAGCATTACAACCAGCATTAATACATACAGATTGTTCTTCGCGAAGCGTACTAGCAGAAGTGCCAATTATGATTATGTTTTTAGTTATGGCATCTTGTCGAAGTCTGGTAGTAACTTCTAACGCGCTAACTCCCGGCATTATCCAATCAAGTAAAATTAAATCTGGCTGGTTTTGCGAAGTACACTGTATCGCTTCTTCTCCCGAACACGCTTCACTAACCTCAAAACCCAGTATTCGTAAATAATTGACAATGAATGTCCGGTTATTCGTTTTATCGTCAACAACTAAAACTCGTTTTATCGCACCTTGATAACCAATAATTTGCGGTTGCAGGTTTTTTCGTAGCGGTTCGGGATGATAATTTTCTGGTAAGTCTAAATCAAACCAAAATACGCTTCCTTCTCCAAGGGTACTAGTAACTTGAATTATTCCACCCATTTGTTGAACGATATTTTGACTGATAGTTAAACCAAGTCCTGTACCTTCTTGGGGATAGTCACTATGGTTTAACTGGTGAAAAGGTAAAAAGATGTCGCTTAACTTATCTTCAGGTATACCAATACCCATATCTATAATCTTAAATCTAATCTTACTGTTCGTGTAACCAACTTGAAACGATACACTGCCAGCGTTTGTAAACTTGATAGCGTTACTCAACAAATTGAGAAGTACTTGACGCAAACGAGTTTCATCGCAGTGTACAACTTGAGGTAAAGAAGAAAGCGCTTCGTAATTAAAATCGAGACCTTTTTGCCGCGCGCGTAATCTTACCATCGCAATTAAGTTATCTAAAAACGCGAGAAAGCTAAAGTTATCAATTTCCAATTCAAGTTTTCCAGCTTCAATTTTGGCTAAATGAAGAATATCATTGATGAGTGTAAGTAAATGTTGTCCTGATTGATAAATAATTTCCAGTTCATGGCTTTGTTCATTGCTCTTTAAAGTTGTACTATTTAAAGTTGTATTTTGCTGAAGTATTTGTGTAAACCCTAAAATTGCATTTAAAGGAGTTCTAAGTTCGTGGCTAATATGGGCAATAAAAGCACTTTTGGCACGGTTTGCAGCTTCGGCTGATTCATATGCTTGGGCTAATTCCGCAGTGCGTTCGGCAACTCGTTTTTCGAGGTCTTCATTAACTTGACGCAGAGCAACTTCGGCTTGCTTTAACTGCTGCTGCACTTGCTTAATTTCATCGATATCAACAAACGTTAATACTACTCCATCCAGGCGCCCATCTTCTTGTAAATAGGGATTAACGCGCATCAATAAGTTGAATCCAATTTTGGTAATTGTTACCTCTTTTTCAAAAGGTTGCTGAGTTACAATAACTTGCTGCAATTTTCCTAACAAGTCACTGCAATTTAAATTGTGCGTGATATGTTCCAATGGGCGCCCAATATCAGCTTCGACTAAATTAATAGCCACAGTAGCAGCAGGAGTGAATTTGCGAATTTTAAGCGAACTATCCAAGAACACAACACCAATATTCGTACTTCGCAGCAAATTATCTATATCGTTATTAAGCTCGGTTAACTCCTCAATTTTGGATTGAAACTCCGCGTTCACAGTGTAAAGCTCTTCGTTTACAGAATGCAATTCCTCATTCGTGCTTTGCAATTCTTCATTCGAGGCAATTAATTCTTCGTTCGTCGCTTGCTGCTCCTCGTTCGTTGTCTCCAACTCCTCAATAACCGCTTGCAAGTTCTCGCGCGTTTGTTGAAGCTCATACTCCAACTCCATTATCCGCTCAGTCGCTTCGCTATCCGCTTCAAAACGCTCGCTTAGTATCGGTTGCGTTGTATCCTCCTGAATTATTACCATGAAAAAATATGGAGCAAGTTTGTTTGTCTCGTGATAAGTCACTTTCAAACTCACAACCCGACTATTATCATCCTCCCCCAACTTAATTCCACTATAAGCAACTTGGCGCCGCTCACGAGACGCGCGATGTAAAGCTGTCGTCAAAGCTAACTGCAAACTCGGAACAACAAGCTTTGCAACATCAGTACTAGTTCGACCAGTGGAAAACTTGAGAATTTCCAGCGAATGGTTGAAGATGTGAAAAAGCTGAAAGTCTTTGTCTACCAGCAAACAAGTCGCGTTTTGTTCGGATAAAAACAAGCTAAATGCTTCATCAAGCATCGGTTCAAGTCGTTCACCAGTCTCTTTTGGTTTGCTTAAAGGTACAAACTGACTTCTAGGAAGCTTTTCAACTCCCTTACTTGTCCAAGGTAAACGGACTTCACGACGTTTTTGGAAAATCTTACCCTTCTTACTTAATGGCTTAAACTCGTCCTCAATATCTCCCAGCGTCTCAGCTTCTCCTAAAAATAATACCCCTTGCTTATTGAGGGAAAAGTGTAAATTCCGTAAAACCTGCTGTTGCAGTTCTGGCTGCATATAAATCAAAACGTTACGGCACGTTACCATATTCATGCGCGTAAAACCCGCATCTTTCGTCATATCATGGGGAGCAAAAAGCATTCGTTCGCGCAACTTACGCACAACTTGGTAGGACTGCTCTTTACGGATAAAATACCGCTGTAAACGTTCGGGTGATATATCATTAATAATCGTTTCAGGATAAACTCCGTTTGTTGCCTTCTCTAAAGCTTCCTTATCAATATCTGTAGCAAAAATTTTCACCCTAAGAACCTTATTCATCTTGGACATTGCTTCTTCGAGCAGTATTGCAAGTGAATAAGCTTCTTCCCCAGTTGCACAAGCAGTTACCCAAAACCGAATTTCCTCTCCTGGTGTAGCAAGTTCGATCAATTGTGGAATAACATGATTTTCGAGATGCTTCCATGCTTCCGGGTCTCGAAAGAACTGGGTAACGCTAATTAGTAAATCATGGCGCAGCGTTAATCGTTCTTCTGGAGAAATTTCCAACAACCGAATATACTCTTCCAAGTTACCAGACCCGCTAATCAAACAACGGCGGTGAATGCGACGAGACAACGTACTAGTTTTGTAGTGTGAAAAGTCTATTTGCTCGTGTTTTTTGAGAATACTTGCAACTCTTTGAATAACCTGTAAGTCAACCTGCTGGAACTGACTTTTACTTACCGACTGAATTTCAATTGGCGAGCGTACTAATTGATACACCAATTCTGCTAAAGCAGGCGCCGATAGTACTTGGTCAACAACTCCAGTGGCGATAGCAGTACGTGGCATTCCGTCAAACTCGGCATCTTTCGGGTCTTGGGCCATTGCAAACCCACCTGCTTCATTTATAGCTCTCAACCCATTACTACCATCACTCCCCGTCCCCGATAAAATAATTCCAATCGCGCGTTCAGCAAAGTTCCTTGCCAAAGACTCTAAAAATATATCAATAGGAAAATTTAATCCGTGACGGTTGCGTTCTTCCTGTTCAAGCAAATGTAACTGATTATTTTCCACCACCAAATTCTTACCTGGTGGAATCAAATATATCGAGTTAGCTTCTAACATGATTCCTTCCGTCACCCGATAAATTGCCATCTGCGTCCGTCGAGCTAGCAATTCTTTCATCAAGCTTTTGAAATCCGGTGACAAATGCTGAACTACCACAAAAGCGGCGCCGCTGTCAATTGGCATATTCTCCAAAAACTCCTCCAAAGCACGCAGTCCCCCAGCGGATGCTCCAATACCGACTACAAATAATTGTGCTTGATTTGGTTGAGAGTTAGTCATACCCGTTCTATTTCAGATATCAAATGTCAAATATTAAGTAAATATTAATTTTTGTTAAGTCTTATCAACAATTATTATAACCTACATTAAGCCTATGGGCAAATATACTCAGTCACAAGTTCAGACACAAATAATTAGAGGCATTACAATGTTTACAATAAAAAATAATTATGAGTTAAATTGCAAACTTAAATGGTACTACAAAACAAATGGCGGCGCCTGCTTAAATCATTTGATATAGAGGAAGAAATAACTAACGACACATGGAATAAAATAGCCGAAGCATACTCATATCAAAATCGTCACTATCACAACCTGATACATATCGAAGAAGTGTTACAAATCGTAGAAAATCTCAACTATCAGCAGCAATTAGATCGATTATCATTACAATTTGCTGGTTGGTTACACGATATTGTTTACGATACGCAAGCGCATGATAACGAAGAAAAAAGCGCTGCCTACGCGCGTAATTTCTTATCTGTATTAAACATTCCCGACTACATTATAAACAATACATGTCGTTTGATATTAACAACCAAACAACACAAAGCATCTGAAGAAGACATTGAAAGTCAAATCTTATTAGATGCAGATTTAGCAATACTGGGAAGTAATCCAAAACGATACCACGAGTACATGCTATCAATTCGTCAAGAATACGCTTGGGTTGAAATTGAGGAATACAAAGTCAAAAGAACTCAAGTACTGCAAACCTTTCTACAGCGCGCGAAAATATTCTCAACCCCAGAATTACATAATCAGTTAGAACAACAAGCTCGTAACAACATTAAAAACGAAATGGCAACGGATTATAAACAGATGTAACGGATGGTTAATTTTGAACAATTAAATCTTGTTTTTAACCAATAAATTATCCGTTACATCCGTTACATCCGTTGCCAATATCATCCAACTCGACAGGAAGCTCAATTACAAACTCCGTACCCCGTCCCGGTTGAGATACGCACTCTAACTTTCCATTATGCTTTTCAACAATAATTTGTTTACTGATTGATAATCCAAGACCCGTACCTTTACCCACTGGTTTAGTAGTAAAAAATGCATTAAAAATTTGGTTTTGCTTTTCAAAAGCAATACCTCGACCATTATCACGAATCCTAATAATCACGCGCGAGTCATCATGAGATAAATAATTACAAATTTGAATAGTTGGTTTATTATCTAATATATCCGGCGCCT
Organism: Calothrix sp. CBUCES-K 9914; assembly: GCF_059640475.1. Classification (NCBI taxonomy): domain Bacteria; kingdom Bacillati; phylum Cyanobacteriota; class Cyanophyceae; order Nostocales; family Calotrichaceae; genus Calothrix; species Calothrix sp. CBUCES-K 9914. Next base: position 6,656 of record NZ_JBXXZH010000205.1, on the reverse strand, counting down.
GAACATTATCTAAAAAAGCTTCTTCCAATGCATCAATAGCATTAGCAATCAAATTCATAAACACTTGATTAAGTTGACCAGGATAACACTTAATTAAAGGTAAAGAACTATACTGTTTAATAATATTAATTCCAGGTTTATGACCACTTGCTTTAATTCGATGATGCAAAATTAGTAAAACAGCATCAATAATCTGATGAATATTAGCATTTTGTGCGGTAGTCTCTTCAATGCGCGAAAAGCATCGTAAACCTTGAATAATTTCGTCAATTCTATCAGTTCCCGTTTGCATAGAAGCCAAGATTTTAGGAAAGTCTTCTTTGAGAAAATCGAGTTCGATAGCTTTAGCTTCCTGCTGGATCTCTTCTACAGAATCAGGATAATATTTTTGATAAAGGTCGAGTATACCAAGCAAATTACTCGTATACTCACTAGCAAAATTCAGATTATTACAAATAAAATTAATCGGGTTGTTAATTTCGTGAGCAATACCTGCAACTAATTGTCCTAACGATGACATTTTTTCAGTCTGAATAAGTTGCGTTTGAGTAAGTTGTAATTTGTGTAGCGTTTGTTCAAGTTCAGAAGCTTTGTTTCGCAGTTGTGCTTCCGAATGTTCAAGAGCTTCTTGAATACGCTTCGACTCTGTAATATCCATTACCAACCCATCCCAAAGAATATCACCGTTTGGTAGCCGCGCGGGACGAGCAGCACCTTTGATCCATTTTTCTTTACCCGAAGCAGTTAAAATTTTCCCCTCCCACTCCCAAGGTTCCAATTTATTTGCGCTACGTTGAATTGATAACGTTAGACGCAAGCGCTCTTGATGTATGACAATATCTAATAGCTTGTGTGGATTTTGTTGAATTTCAAAAGGAGTCAGTTCATATATTTCATAACAACTGGGACTCACAAACGGAAACTTGTAAGAACCATCCGAACAAAGCAAAAATTGATACATGGCGCCTGGAATATTCGCAGCAAGCTGTTGAAATTGTGCTTGCGTAGACTTGAGAGCATCTTCAGTGCGCGCGAGTTCAATAGCAACAGCGGCCAAATGAACAGCTTTAATAATTAGCTGTTTATCAGCATCACTAGGAATACGGGGTTGGTCGTAATAAATAGCAAACATACCTAATAATTCCCCGCTTTTCGTCAAAATTGGCAATGACCAGCAGGTACTCAGATTGCCAAATTTTGAGCTTATATCTTGACTAGACCAACATGACTCATATACGAAGTCCTGGACTACAACCATTTCTCTAGTTCTAGCAGTCGCACAATAACCCTCTATTTCGATATTAATACTGTCTACATTAATATCATTTATGTCAATATTGTTTGCACTTGTACCGTTTGCTGCCTGATTATACCTATAGGGTATTAAAACGGTTCCCCCTGAACGGTTATATTCAAGCTTCGGTTGTTCTAACAGTAAAAACGAACACTTCATGTCGTTCGATAACCCCTGAATAACAAGCGCTAAAGCGTCCAAGACCTCAGTTAAAGGAGTTCCTCGTACAATTAATTCTAAAACCTGGTTTTGCCCAACGAGAATCGCTTCCGCTGTTTGCCGTTCGTTAGATGTTTTCTGGTTATTCAACTCTCGTAACCTTACTGCCTGCAACTCAAAATTAATACTTTCATTCAACCGAGTAATTTCCGAAGTAAAAATAATATCACTTACCCCTGCCTTCAACGCGCGAACCGCATTAGTAGCTGCGATCTCGTCAACAACCAAAATTAACGGTATCTCTAACCCAGAAGAGCGTATAACTTGCAGTATTTCAAGATAACATAGCTGTGTATTACGATAATCCGCAATTACAACGCCCCATTTACTATGCTCGATTATATTCTTAACACGAACTATATCATTTATTTTCTGGCTGGTTATTATATACGACCCAGCGTTTTTTAGTTGCTCTAACACAAAATCCGCATTCGTCTCGGATTCTAATAGTAATACGTGCAACGCTTGACTCACAATCTGCTCCTATCTCAAGCCTGCTGTGTTAAAAATTGTTTACATAAAGGCAGTTGAAAAAAACTCTCTTGCCTGGAAAAGTATTTAATATACAATTTACTACACCACTGAGAGAAAAAAACTTAGGGCTTGCGCGTTTTCACGCCTATGTCCACCTGTCTGCTTATTCTATTATCTATCAGACATGATTTGCAATTGCTGTTGTTAAAAATACATTCGATTTTCTAAACTAAAATATAACAAAACTATTTAATTGCTTATAAATTGCTTTATACTTGATACAAAAATACATATTAAGAACGCGCGCGTATTTTGATTATGATTTTCTTTTTTAGCTAAACTTCAAATTAGCTTGATATTTGCTGGTTAGATGATATATTTACCCTTCCTAATTTTATGATTAAAGTCTTGTTAGTAGACGACCAGTATTTGATACGTCAAGGGTTGAGAGCTTTGCTCGAGCTTGAAGTCGATTTAGAAATTGTTGGAGAAGCTGAGAACGGGAGCGAAGCTATTGATTTAATTTCTCATTTAGCTCCGGAAGTAGTGTTAATGGATATGCGAATGCCGGTCATGGATGGAGTTGCAGCAACACGAGCAATTCAGCAAAATTTTCCAAATATTAAGGTACTAATATTAACAACATTTGACGATACAGAGTATGTTGCAGCGGCTTTACAATATGGAGCGATGGGTTATTTGCTCAAGGACACGCCATCGGAGGAGTTAGCTGTTGCAATTCGTGCCGTGCATCGAGGTTATACGCACTTGGGACCAGGAATTGTTAAGAAGCTATTTGCGTTTCCAGCTACAATCGAACAAACACCTCCACCACCTGCTTTGGAACAACTGACCCCGCGCGAGAAGGAGGTGTTGAGGTTAATTGCGAATGGCGCCAGTAATCGTGAGATAGCTGGGCAATTATATATATCTGAGGGGACGGTGAAAAATCATGTTACAAATATTCTGAATCGGTTGAATTTACGCGACCGTACTCAGGCTGCTTTGTTTGCTAAGTCTTATTTGCCTTTTTTGGAATAAGAAAAGGACTGAAGTCCTTTTTACGAACGGAATAGGTTCATGCATTCGGTGCGTAGGACTCCGCGCGTGACTGTAATGTTTTTGGAGCTTTTTTTGATTATTTCTTCACAGGATATATCGATTTGCGATTGTTTGACTTCGATTAAATCTTTGATTGAGGCGCCGTAAACTATACTGGATATGGATGCCCATACACAAGCTGTAGCACACATTGGACATGGCTCACCAGTTGTATATATTGTATATCCTTCTAAGGAGGGATTTTTTAGTTGTGATGTTAATTGGCGAATCGCATTGATTTCAGCATGTGCGGATGGGTCACTGTCTTGTCGGACGGTGTTATGAGCTTCTTTGACTATTTCATTATCCTTGACTATTACGGCGCCGTAGGGAGCGTCACCTTTTTTTGCGGCTTCTAGAGCTTGGCGCATAAAATATTCGTTGTCCATAATTAATAATATAGCTTAGAGAATTTCTCCAATTCTAATTAAACAACATTTATGTTACTGAGTAGAGAAAAAATAGACTTCTACTTAAAAGACCTGGATACCCCAGTTGGAAAGATTATCAATTTAACAATAGCTGGTTTAGTACTGATTTCTTCAGGTATTTTTGTTGCTCAAACTTACAATATACCTGCGGAAGTTAACGAATTGTTAAATGTAGTAGATAAAGCAATCTTGATAATTTTCGCTTTGGAATACGGTTTGCGGTTATGGAGTGCTGAATCGAAGATTAAGTATATATTAAGTTTGTTTTCAATTCTAGACTTATTAGCAATTTTACCTTTTTTCCTTGGCACCAGCGATATCAGCTACATTAGGTTACTGCGGTGGTTTAGGATATTACGTTTAATCAGGTTTATTGATAGCAAGTACCTGTTTGGTATAAGTAATGAAGATAGCGCGATTTTTGCACGGATACTATTTACCCTATTTACGATTATCTTTGTATTTTCTGGGCTAATCTACCAAGTTGAGCATCGAGTAAACGCTGATAGCTTTAAAACTTTTTTTGATGCATTCTACTTTTCAGTCGTGACAATGACGACTGTAGGGTTTGGGGATGTAACACCAACTTCGCAACTGGGACGGTTACTAACAGTATTGATGATACTGACAGGTATTGCTTTAGTACCTTGGCAGATAGGAGATTTAATCAAACGCTTGGTTAAATCAACAAATCAAGTTGAAACCGTTTGTACTGGTTGTGGTTTGGAGTTTCATGACACAGATGCCCAATTTTGTAAAAGATGTGGTACAAAGTTGGGTAATCGCTCGTAGCTAAAAAATAAATAATTATTCTTTGGGATAATAAAAATGAGAATATCAAAAATAATAGCTTTGATTTGTTTGTTAGGTAGTATTGTTAACGTTAGTAACCCCTCCGCGCGCGCTTCGGTAGTTACAGCACGTCAGACAGTAGCAAGCACTGTTGTTTCCTCTGTTGATGATATTGAGACTTTACCAGCTATTACTAGAAATGCACTTTATTATTATCAACAAGGCAACGCGCGTTACCTTAAAGGAGACAAGCGTGGCGCCATCGATGAGTATAATCAAGCGTTAAAGTTAAAACCTGATTTTGCGGAAGTGTATTATAACCGGGGTATTGCGCGCGCTTTCTTGGGAGATAAGAAGGGAGCGGTAGACGATTTTAACTCAGCGCTACAAATAAATCCTGATTATGCTTCTGCTTATAATAACCGTGGGTTAGCACGTCGTGAGTCTGGGGATGTTAAGGGAGCTGTTGAAGATTATAATGAAGCGCTGCGCTTAAATCCAAATGACGCGGAAATGTATAATAACCGTGGACTTGCGCGTTATGCATTAGGAGATATGCAACTCGCGATAAAAGATTATAATCAAGCGTTGCAATTAAACCCGAAATTAGCAGAGGTTTACCTCAACCGTGGCAACGCGCGGGTGAATGCTCAAGATTTAAAAGGGGCAATTGAGGATTATAGTCAAGCGTTACAGTTAGACCCTAAAGATTATCAAGCTTATTACAATCGTGGGTTAATTCGGCGTGAGTTAGGAGAGATGCGCGAAGCAATAGCAGATTATACGCAAGCACTCCAAATAAACCCGAACTTTGTTGATGCGTATAATAACCGAGGAACTACGCACTTACAAATGGGAAATAAGAAAGCAGCAATTACCGACTTTAATCAAGTGTTGCAGCGAAACCCTAACCTTGCCGAAGCTTATTATAACAGAGGTGCCGCGCGTGCGGATATGGGAAATAAACGAGGTGCGATTCAAGACTACAGCAAAGCGTTGCAAATAAATCCAAACCTTCCGCAAGCTTACGGAAACAGAGGAGTTGCACATTTTCAACTGGGAGACAAAAACAACGGTATCGCTGATTTACAAAAAGCTGCCGAAATGTTTAACCAGCAAGGACTTCCCGAAATGAGCGCACATGCATTAGAAATTATTAAAAGATTTGATAAGCAGTAAAAGATAGGCATAGTACTCCTAATATTGCTAGTTAGCGGTACTATGTCTATGTCTGGATAAATGTATAAATATGCCGACTATTTACGTAAACCCCACCAGTGGTAATGATGCTGCAAATGGTAGCCAACAGGCGCCGTTAAAAACGATAACAAAAGCACTTCAGCAAGCAAGTGCGGGTATGACGATTCAGCTAGCTGATGGTAACTATAATACTACAAGCGGCGAACAGTTTCCTCTGAATATTTCAGGGGGCGTTACAATTGTAGGTAGCGAAGCAAAAAAGGGTAATGGAATTGTTATTGAAGGCAGTGGAGAAGTTCTAAGTCGTTACTTTGCTCGCCAGAATGTAACTATACTAATGGCAAGCGGCGCCGAACTGCGGGGTGTCACCGTCAGCAACCCAGCAAGTCGCGGTAGTGGAGTATGGGTAGAATTAACAACTCCTTTGATTGCGAATTGTACTTTTACAAAATGTAAGCGTGAAGGTATATTTATTTCTGGTGATGCCAACCCAATTGTTCGCGATAATGTTTGTACTGACAACGCAGCAAATGGTATTGCAGTTGCGAAAAACGGTAGAGGAGATATACGTAATAACTCTTGCTTTAAAACTGGTTTTGGTATCGTAGTTAGCGATACTGCATCACCAAGGTTAACTGATAACAAAATTTACGAAAACCGTTCAGGAATAATTGTTTCTAATGACGCGCGTCCAATATTACGAACCAACTTGTGCGAACGCAACGTTCAAGACGGCATGACTGTAATAGCCAATGCTCTACCTGATATTGGTAGTACAAGTAGCCCAGGTGGTAATATTTTTCGCAATAACGGTCAATTCGATTTACAAAATGTCGGTTCCAATAAATTAATATCTGTAGGAAATCAAGTTGACCCCGCAAAATCTAAAGGTGATATAGAATTTGTCGGTAATCAGGCGCCATCCCCCGTACCATCCCCCGTACCATCTCCTGCACCAGTACCAATTCCCGTACCACCCCCGACACCATCACCAAACCCAACACCAGTACCAATTCCAGTCCCAGAACCACAACCACAACCAGAGCCAGAACCATCCCCCGTACCAATTCCCGTACCAATTCCCGTACCATCTCCATCACCAGGCAGTAGTGAATTAGTAGATATAAATGGGCATTGGGCAGAAG
>NZ_JBXXZH010000204.1:0-17377 GCF_059640475.1 Calothrix sp. CBUCES-K 9914 | reverse complement strand
GCGAGTGGGACCAGGTAGCACGGAATTGACCGTTACACCAGTACCAACCGTCATTTCAGCAAGACCACGGGCAATCGCAAGCTGCGCCGTTTTAGTCATGCCATAGTGGATCATCTCTACCGGAATTTGGACGGCGGATTCGCTAGAGATGAAGATAATGCGCCCCCAGTCTTGCTTCAGCATCGTAGGCAAATACTGACGACTTAGGCGTACACCGCTTAAAACGTTTGCTTCAAAAATTTTGAGCCAGTCGTCGTCTGAAATGTCACCAAATGCTTTTGGTTCGTAAAAGCCTAGGTTGTTAATTAAAATATCTACAGTGGGCACTTGTTGAAAGAGTTGTTCAGCACCTTCACGGGTAGATAGGTCAACACCAATACCTGACAAGTTGCTGTTTGGGACAAGTAGGTGGATTTTGTCAATCGCCTGTTTTACCCGTTCTTCTGAGCGTCCATTGATGATCACGGAGGCCCCCTCTTCGGCAAGCGATTGTGCAATTGCAAAGCCAATGCCACTTGTAGAGCCACTAACTAACGCTGATTTTCCTGCTAGCTTCAAGTTCATAATTGGTCTTCTCCTTATTCAGCTATTTACTTGCATTTTTACGGACTGAGAAGCTTAAATCTTAAAAACGGCTGATAAATGCATGACGATTTCTGTACCAACCTCTTAATCTAATTTCATCTTTTTTTTTGCGTTCACGCAGTGTTCCGAAGGAAAGATACCCCGACTGAGACGCAGTAGTTCTCTTAGGGATAGCAATCAAATTTGATGGTTCGATGCCATCAAATTTGATAATTTCCTAGTTGGTAACACAATTAATCCTGTGTTACGTCGCACTAACTGGACTTTGTTTTTACTGCATTGACCTAACCGTTCCCAGTTAAAATTGGATACCGAAACAGCAGTTTTAGTATCGCCACTTACCCAACCAAAAAAGGTTTTTTTACCTTGAGTGGCTTTGACATAATCACCCTTTCTAAAACCATGACGGGTTATAGTTCCACCATATTTGCGGCGCTTCCCACCCAAGCTTTGCAGCATTAAATGTAGTTGGCGACGCGATACAGGTGAACGCCGAATCACGGTAAATGGTGCAGGTGTTATTTTGACTTCACCTTTCCACCGCATTGATGGTTTTGTCGGCATTAATGGTTTGCCATCGGTCGATAATACTGGTACTCGCATCAAGAGATAATCCTCCGAGTAATAGTTAATAGTCCCTTTGCCCAACGCGATTATGATGTCTTGGCTTTACCCAACGCCATTAGTAAGATGGCTGAAATTTAATCCGAACTAGGGAAGAATCCGGTAGTTTTTGCAGAACCGCGTCTCAGTGGGCTATTCAACACTTAAAGTCGTAAGGCTTACTCCCTACAATCCCCACCCTCCGTAGGGTGGGGTAGTTGAATCTGCTCCGATTACAAACGCTTATATTGTAAGGCATAGATGTTCTTGTAGAACCAAAACTTACATGATGACTGCTACTTCAAAGTACGGTTTCACTTCTGAGATTGATCAAAAAACTCTTTATTAACGTCGAAGATTTTCAATTAAAACCGTGAGATTTAGTCAATTTACGCTTGCAAGTCTCGGATAGCCGGAACAGTTTATTTTGATTCATCTGGCTCAATTAAGACGATATCCCATACCGTGTAAAGTTTCAATTGGGTTGGCACAACCACTATTCAATAGTTTACGACGCAATAAACGAAATTTGTGCGAAAATTTGTTTTTTTGGTACAAAATTTCATTTACCCCTTGACTCTCCAGTAGAGGGGAGATTTCACAATAATATTAGTTACTGAAAGGGTTATGAATATGACGCTTCAATTAAAAGTTCCGAATATGGCTTGTTCTGCTTGTGGCGCCACTATTACAGAGGCGATAAAAGCTATTGACCCAAATGCAATAGTTCAAACTGACTTGAAGACAAAGTTAGTAAGTGTTGACTGCCAAGTATCTGAGGTGGAAATTAAACAGGCTATTACAACTGCTGGTTACTTAATCCAATTATTGCAGGCGCCGCAATGGCATTCAGTTCAGTGTCAGTATTAACAAATGCATTGCGTTTACGTAACTTCCGACCTAAAGTAATTGCATAAGGGGTATATATATGTTGATTAGAAACATAATTATTGGCATTACTGCTTCAGGATTATTGTTTGGTGGCGCCAGCAACAAAACGGTAGCACAAATGCCTCATCAAATCCGTAATTCTACGACTTCCCAGACAAGTGAATTTCAACGTATTGAACAACCGCTATGGGTAAAAGCAGCAGTTACAGTTTCTGGTTTAGGATTAGTTAGTTTAGAAATATGGTGGTTTTTGTTAAGTAAGCCAAAGTCACGAAACGCAGAAGCTTATAATGGCATTCAAGAAGTTACAATTACAGTAGATGGAGGTTACGAGCCTAAGTCGAGTGTCGAGTGATAGTTGATGCAGGTAAACCAGTACGCTTAAACTTCCTGCGTCGAGACAAAAGTAGCTGCTATATTAGATTTCGTAAATAATAAAAAGCTGGCATATACTTCTTTTTCAATGCCAGCTTCACAAATATCTAAATATTCTTCAATAATTACTGATTAAAATTAAATCGTCCGTTAACTTTTTCACCGCTAATATCGGCATTAATTCTAACTTGATATTGACCAGCGGAGCCTTTATCCAACTTAGCAGCATAATGTTTACCATCAGCATCATAGGTTAGGGGGACAGTTTTTTGTTTTCCATCCGGCGCCTGAATATCTGCCGTAACTTTTGCGTTGGGAACAGCTTCGTGTTTATCACCTGATAATACATATAAATCTAAATGAGTGGCGCCATCTTCTTTTTCAGGTACTAACTCTAAGTGATATTTTCCGACTTCGACTACTTGACCACCTTTTTTGCTGCCAGAATGGTCTGCGTTATTTGCAGTCGTTTCAGTTTTACCTATAGTTTCTGTAGTACTACTAGTTGTATTAGTGCTTTCTGAAGCTTGGTTGCTACAGGCGCCTAAAAACAATCCTGCACTAGCTAAAATAATAAAGCCTAGTTTGAGTGATTTCATTGATTTACTCCTGTTAAATATTATATAGTTACTTCAGAAACATTGGAATCTTGAATATTTTCTGTCGGATGTTTTGAAACTAAAAACTTACCAAATAGCGAATATAAAGCAGGTAGAACTAATAGTGTTAATGCAGTAGAAGTAAATAAACCTCCTAATACCACTACAGCTAGAGGTTGCAAAATTTCTTTCCCTGCACCTGTCCCAACTACAAGAGGAACCATACCCAGTGCAGACGCTAGTGCTGTTAATAGAATTGCTACTAAGCGTTCCATTGAACCAGAGACAATTACTTCTTTGAGGGGTATTCCATCAGCTAAACGATTATTGTAGTTATCTACTAATAACAATCCATTTCGTGTTGCGACTCCAAATAAGGTGATAAAACCAACCATTGAAGCAACAGAGATAATACCCCCACTAATAGCAACAGAAATTACACCACCAATTAACGCTAGTGGCAAGTTAATCATAATCATTAGCATGGCAGGAATTGAATGGACGGCAAAGTAGATTAATACAGCAATTACTGCAAACGCGGCATTACCTGCAATAATTAAAGTTTGTGTCGCCTGTTCCTGTGCTTGAAACTGTCCGCCAAATTGAATGTAGTACCCAGATTTTAGAGGTATTTGTTTCACACGAGAGCGCACGTCTTTAATTACAGAACCTAAATCTCTTCCCGAAACGTTCGCAGAAACTACAATCAATCTAGAAACGTTTTCGCGGTTGATGGTGCTAGGACCTGTGGCATAATCGACTTTGGCAACTTGGGAAAGCGGAATTTTTTGCCCTGAAGGGATATCAATTAGTAAATTACCAAGTACATCTAAGTTATTGCGGTAACGTTCTTGTAGCCAAACAACCATATTGAAAGTTTGTTGCTTATCCAAAATTTGGGAAACAACTTTTCCATTCAAACCTGTCTCAATTGTTTCTGCTAGCGAGCCAATACTTAAACCATAACGCGCGGCAGCATCGCGGTCAAAGTTAATTTGCACTTGCTTAACAGGAACTTGCGGTTCAAGCTGCAAATCTACAATGCCAGGAATACCACTTATAGCAGTTTGTACTTGTTTACCTATATTACGCAGGTCTCCAAGTTCAGTACCATAGATTTTGACGGCAATAGCACTTCTGACACCCGATAAAATTTCATCCATACGGTGGGAAATAAAACCACCGATATTAGTTGCTACACCAGGTAATTTTTCATACTCTTTTCGCAATACTTCAATAGTTTTCGCCCGATTTTTTGCTCCTGCTTCGCTAATTTGTACATCCATCTCGCCAAAGTTAACCCCTGCTATATCTGGGTCTCCTTGAGCAAAACCTGAGCGCAACTGAATTGAATCAAACAGCTTATTATTTTTCAATGCATCCATTACTGCCGTAGCTGACTGATTCGTTGCATCCAAAGATTCACCAGGGTATAAAGTAATTGAATTTACTAACTGTCTATCTTGGAACTCTGGTAAAAAGACTTTTCCTAAACTAGGTAGAATAATTATTGAAGCTATAAATCCTGCTAAAGCAATTCCTAAAACTATTTTGGGACGGCGAATTGCAAACTTTAAAGCTGGACAATATACTTGATGTGCTTTACGTTCTACCCAAGTTTCTGTATTGGGCAGGCGCCGATTAGCAAGTAACAAAGCACACAATGCCGGAGTTAATGTTAATGCGACCAAAGTAGAAGCCAAAATAGATAGTAAATAAGCAATTCCCATCGGCGTAAAAATGCGACCTTCTACCCCAGATAGCGCAAAAATTGGTGCAAAGACTACTGCAATAATTACAGTGGAAAATAAAACACTAACTCGTACTTCTACTGAACCATCGAAAACTACTTGTAAAGGTCTTTTAGGATGAGGAGATATTTGGTTTTCTCGTAGGCGTCGATATACATTCTCCATATCAACAATGGCATCATCCACTACTGAACCAATTGCAACTACTAACCCTCCCAAAGTCATAGTATTAATTCCCAGCCCAGTCCAGTTAAGGATAATCATTCCCAAAAGTAATGACACAGGTAAAGCACTAAGGCTAATAACTACCGTTCGCCAATTCATTAAAAAGAGAATTAGAATAACCGAAACAATAATCGTTCCATCACGCAGCGCTTCCTCAACATTTTTCACCGAACCTTCGATAAATAAACTTTGGTCAAAGGTTTTAGTAAAAATAACATCATTAGGTAATCCCGGCTTAATTTCTGCCATTGCTTCAGAGACAGCTTTTACAACTGTTGGAGTATCTGCTGTAGGTTGCTTGGTGATAGTTAAGATAACCGCGCGCTTACCATTATATAACCCATCTCCCCGTCGCAGTGCTGAACCAATCTGTACATCTGCCACTTGTTCCAATAAAACAGGCGTACCTTTAGTAGCTTTAATAACCGAACGCTTCAGTTTATCAATAGAATCAATTCGCCCAATTCCACGCACAAGCATTTCTTGGTCAGGAGTAATTAAAAATCCTCCTGGTACATTCTTGTTAGCATCTTGCGCGGCTTTAGTTACATCTAATAAAGAAACGTCATAAGCTTTAAGTTTATCTGGGTCAACTAAAACTTGATATTGAATTTCATCACCACCGTAGATAAATATATTACTAACACCAGGAACTGCAAGCAGACGGTTTTTGATATCCCAATTCATAAGACGCCATACTTCCATCATTGAGGTTGTATTCGACGTAAAGGCATATTTCACCGTCCAGCCAAGCGGTGATGAGACAGGTAGAATCTCTGGTTGCTCTACAGATTGTGGTAGCAAACTTTGCGCGCGTTGTAACCTCTCTTGCACCAATTGACGCGCGCGGTAAATATCAGTATCCCAGCTAAAAACAGCTTTAATAGAAGCAATACCCACCGCAGAAGCCGAGCGCAAAGATACCAGTCCCGGAGTTCCATTAATAGAACTTTCTATCGGTCGGGTAACTAAAGATTCTATTTCCTCTGGCGCCAGACCCGAAGCTTCAACTTGAATTTCGACTTGTGGGGGAGCAAATGCAGGAAAAACATCGCGCGGCATTTGGGTGACAGCGTGAAATCCCCACAAACTAATCAATATCGAGGCTAGAACTACCAGCCACCGCTGAGTAATCGACCATTTAACAATAGAATTAAGCATTCATAGTAATGTTCGTAGTTAGGTACTATCTCTAATGTCCCAGACCAAGATGAAATCAAGATGAAATTTTGATCTCATAAGTTTTAGAGCATACTAATATTGATATGCTGTTTTAGGTCAAGCTTAATGAAGAACTACTTGTGAACCTAGAGAAGATACCAGACGAAGCATTAGTTGTTCGAGGTGGACGCAATCGTCCAGAAGATATTGAACGTGCTGTTGGGATTCATCCCATTGGCGTAACTGGAATTTCTGTAGAGAGCGCGATAGGATTATCTATAGGAGAGTTAGCAGCAAAAATTCCTCATGGGCAAGTAGGTGTTACAACAGTAGGAGAAGTCCGAGCTATAGGTGGTGATGTGGTTCGTACTTCTGGTAGAAGTCCTTACCATTGACTGGTTTAACACCGCAACAAGTTAGCAATCTATTAACTCCCACTATTTACAATCCAGCTAAATCAAATTAGAGGCTTTATAACTATGGATAAACCAAGAGTTTTTGCTGATTTCCACAACGCCGATGCTCAAGGTCGCTTACGTCTTAATTGTACTGGAACGATTGAGGATTTAGCTCGCCAAAAAATTTGGTTGCAAGATGCTCAAGAATTAACATTATATAGCGGTTCCCAGTCAAATGAGGTATAATATTTAAACAAAGGTAGTGCATCTTAAAAAAGTAAAAATGAAAGCATACTCACTTGACCTACGTCAAAAAATAGTTGATACATACTTAGAAGGCGGAATATCGCAACGTCAGCTTGCAGAAAGATTTAAAGTAGCTTTAAGTTTTGTTGAAAAAATACTTAAACAATATAGAGAAACAGGAAACATCGCTCCGAAAATCAGGATACAACAAACTCCACCAAAGTTAAATGAAGAGCAACTAAATATTCTTAAAGAAATTGTCGAAGCGAATAATGATTCTACTTTGGCGGAAATTCGTATTTTATTAGAGCAAAAAACAGGAGTTTTAATTGGACGCTCAACAGTAGATAGAATGTTAAATAGAATGGAATTTACAGTAAAAAAAAACATTACATGCGGATGAAAAAGAGACTCAAAGGGTTCAATCATTAAGAGTAAAGTTTTGGTTAGAGATGCAAGCCATATCTCCTGAAAACCTTATATTCATTGACGAAGCCGGAGTAAATATATCTTTAATAAGAAAACTTGCTCGTGCCCCAAAGGGTAAACGAGCGCATAGCTCTCGTCCTCAAAAACGTAGTCAAAATGTTTCTGTAATTGGCGCCATTGGCTTGAAGGGGATGATAAGTAAATACAGCCTTTTAGGCGCAACAGACGGTCTCACATTTGAAGCTTTTATTTCTCAAAATTTAGTTCCACAACTTTGGGATGGTGCTTGTGTCGTAATGGATAATTGCTCCATCCACCTAGGCAAGGAGATAGAAAATTTAATTGAAGCAGCAGGAGCTAAATTAATTTATTTACCACCATATTCTCCCGATTTTTCGCCAATTGAAAACTGCTGGTCAAAGATTAAGAGTATATTACGTTCTATCGGCGCCCGAAATTATCCAGATTTAGCGCAAGCCATTGAAGCAGCTTTTGAGAAAGTCTCTTTAATTGATATTCGTAATTGGTTTACCCATTGTTGCTACTGTACCTCATTAGACTAGGAAATGCTATATAGTGAAGATCTAGAAGTTGATGGAGTTGTTCGATACTCTACCGAAGAAAACGTCTGGGTAGCTGTTATTAATTGGGATGAGATTCAAGAGCAAGAAAATTTAATTCAAGATAGTAAGCTCTATCGATAATTTACTTTTGCGTTGTCAAGTTTTGTATCAAAAATCAATTTGTTTGATTCAAAGCTTTACTTAAAATGCTATACAAATATCTTCTAAGTGTATCTTCAGCACCAGGATAAGCTGGCAAAGCCTCAATTTCTGAATTTGAATATAATTGATAACAGCCTGGGTAAAGAATTGATAGGATTAAAATATCCAAGTAAGTCCTCATTAGTAGTCCAATTAGGAGCGACGGGAACTAAAAGGTATTCAGCACCGAAAGCTTCAGCATATACTTTTGTTAACCAAGTTTTTCCTGTTCCGCTAATTCCACTCAGAATGACAATTTATACCTGATCTGACTTTTCAAACATCCTCTTAGCTCTTCTCTCTGTGAACTCTGTGTCTCTGTGGTAAATAAATCATTAAAAATAATGGCATAAATCAGTTGATAAGTTGGGTTACGTTGCGCTCCACCCAACCTACTGTTCGTTGTTGTCGTGCTTTTTAAGCTGTCCTGTTGTTCCTGATAAACTTGGGTGCTTATGTTTATCTAGATAAACTTCGCTTTCAAGATTTAAAATTTCTTCATTCGCACTATTATGTACTGTAACTAAAGAGTCGCGCGTTCGACGACTCGACCAAAAACTACCTGCTGCAAAAGCGGCACCAGCTACTCCTATTCCTCCAACTCCTAATAACCACAAAGGTATTGATGAATTGTTAATTTTTACTTGAGTTTCTTCTGTGTGGGAATGTTCGTCTGTTGTACCACCTCGTAAAGATTGTGCATAAAGTTGCGGCGCCCGTTGTGTTACTATTACATCGCCATCAAACAAACCGCTTTTAATTTCTACCATGTCACCAGATGTTTGTCCGAGAGTAACTTCGGCAGCTTGGTATGCATTACCGTTTTGTACATAAACAAGTTTTTTACCGTTTGCATCAACTACTGCTGCTGTAGGGATAGCTGCTACTGGAGTACTAGTTTTATCTGTGAGGACTTCAAGTTCGGCAAACATTCCTGGTTTGAGTTGTCCATTAGCGTTTTCTATTTCGGCTTGTACTGATACTACTCGCGTTTCTGGTGATACCAAGGTGCCAACGCGCGATATTTTGCCAGAAAAGATTGTGTTAGATAAACTTGCAACTTTTACTCTTATTCTTTGACCGACTTTGACTTTATCTAAATCCTTTTCATAAATATTTGCCGTAGCAAAGACTTTACTATCATTAACGATGGTCATTAATTTACCACCTGCATCGTTAAAAGTTTGACCAAGAGTAACTTCACGGTCGGCAATTTTACCTGAAATAGGCGCCGTCACTGTCACTAAACCCTTTGTATTAGGCGCATTACCAATTTGTTGCAGTCGAGTATTATAAGTAGCATTACTTAGACGTAAATGTTCTTGCGCTACTTGTAAAGCTGATTGCGCGCGTTTCATTTGTGCCTCGGCTTCAATAACATCGCGTCTGTTATTAGCTGTAGTGAGTTTAGCGCGCGCTTCTGCTAATTGAGTTTGAGATTCAAGTGCGTTACGACGAGGTAAGGCACCAGCCGAAGCTAATTGTTTATCTTTAGTATATTTTTCATTTGCAAATGAGACTTGGCTTTGTGCAGTAGCAATTTCAGCATTAGCAATTTGCACATAGCGTTGATAATTTTGTTGAGCTAATCTTAAATCTGTTTGCGCTTGTTGTAATGAAGCTATTGCCTCTGCACGTTTTTCTTGAGATTCTACGCGCAATGTCACCAAATCTGGACTTGTAACAACGGCAACAGGTTGACCTTTTGTAACCGTGGCGCCTGGTTCCACCAATAACTCAACTACTTTGGCGCCTGTTATTGGGGTAGTAACTTCAACTTTTTGGCTCGGTAATGTTTCAATCTGCCCAGTAGTTTTTATTCCCACAGCTAGAAATTGTCGTTTGGCTGGTTCTGTTTTAATACCAAGTCGGTTAGCAGTTTGGGCATCGACTTGTACTGAACTAGGTGTTTCTGCTGCATCGCTTCCACTTTTAAATTCGTTACCATGCCCACTATGAGCGAAAACAAGTGTTGGGCTTGCTAATAACAACATACTCAGCAGCGTGCCAGAAAGGCAATAAATTGCTTTTGGTGCTTGGTTACAGTTAGACAGTCCCATCGCTTGTCAATCTCCTTTAGTTATTGGGTTTGGTTTACAGTCTGACATCACTACATGAAATTAGGATGAAATTGACGAACGTTCTCAATTGCGTATCATAAATTACTTTTTATACCAAGCTTGGCGCCACTGCTTCATTTGATTAATTTCTGCTTGTTGTGAGGAAATAATATCTAGGGCAAGTTTCTTGATTTGCGGACGCTTTGATTTAGTTGCAGCATCTTGAGCCATTGTTAAGGCGCCTTCGTGGTGAGGAATCATCGCATTAATAAAGCGCAAGTCAAACTCGTTGTCTGCTGCACCTAAGTCTATGTTCATCATCATCGCTTGCATCTGGTCTACGGACATTTCCACAGTTTTGTTAAGTTTTGCATCATAAGCTACTGGTTTACTTGGAGCTTTTGGATACCAGGCTTGGCGCCACTGCTTAAGTTCAGCAATTTCTTTGTTTTGAGCTTTAATAATGTCATTTGCTAGCTTTTTAATTTCTGGACGCTTCGATTTTTGCAGCGCTTGCTTCGCCATGATTACGGCGCCTTCGTGGTGCGGAATCATTGAGTCAATAAATCGCAAATCGAAATTTGCATCGGCTGGTCCTAAATCCATTGACATGCTATGGTTCATACCGCCATGATTCATACCATCATGATTCATGCCGCCTTGAGCCGTCTGTTTGTCGGTAGCTTCGGTTGCAGTTGAACTATTCGATTGAGCCTCGTTTTGGGATGCGGTTGTAGAACAAGCAACCAAGGCACTACTAGCAAAAGTTGTCGTAGCAATCAGGCTGAATGTAAAGAACTTATTTTTAAAATTAGAGAGTTGCATAGATTATTATTCAATGATTTTTGATTGGATTTTAAAATCTCCAGTTAAGTGGAGAGTCAAGGTTTGCAATGCGCGTTTGGGGTTTACAGCTATACTACTGTGCTTACTATTTAGTTTTGCAGGCAAAAATGAAATCAGGATGAAATTAGAAGGCGCCTTGAAATCATGCATACCAATGAAATCAGCATGAAACGCTCGTACTTGCTAATCAAATAATTATAAAATTACTTACAAGGATTACTTAGGTTTGTGTAAGCTGTGATACAACATTTTTAGTAAGTAAATAGAATTTTTGTTCTTTACAGTAGTAATTTCCAAAGGTAGTTGAACTGTAAAAATGCTACCTTTGTTCAATTCACTCTCTACATTTAACTTGCCTTTATGTACACTAACAATTGCGCTTACAATCGCTAAACCCAATCCTGAACCACCTGTACTGCGGGAACGGTCACGCTTAACACGATAAAAGCGGTCAAAAATGTGAGGAAGTTCCCTAGATGAAATACCAATACCTGTATCTTGAACTTGAATTACAGCATAATGGTCGTTTCTATTTAAAAATACTGTTACCTCTCCTCCTTTTGGAGTATATTGAATTGCATTCACTATTAAATTAGATATCAAACGATAAAGCTGGTCGGTGTTACCAATAATATTTAACGGTATTGGCGCCACCTTTACAGATGTTAGCGTGACTCCTGCGGTGCCTGCCATTGCTTCAAATTCCTCTACTAAGTCGGTGACTATTTCCTCTAAACAACATAGTTCACGTTGTTTAATAGGTTGTTTCTCTAAACGCACTAACATTAGCAAATCAGCAACTAAAGTCGTAAGTCGCTGATTTTGACGGTGTATAGTTTGCAAAATATCTCGTGTTTCTTCCTCTTCGAGTTTCGGTGTTAAAAGCGCTGATTCAACTGTGGCGCCACAAGCAGCGAGAGGTGTTCGCAATTCGTGCGCTGCATCGGCTGTAAACTGTTGAATTTGCCGATATGATTGGTATATTGGCTGCATTGCTAATCCAGCTAACCACCACGATGCAATAGCAATCATCACCATTGCAATCGGCAACCCCAATACTAAAGTTAATTTTACACTATCAAGATAACTATTAAACTCTTCTAAACTTCGCCCGACTTGCATATAGCCCCAATGCTGATGACTTCGAGTATGTAAAACTACAGTAATTTGGTGATAATCTTTACCCTTACTATTTTTAATAATTTGCCAAGTTTTGGGATTAAAAACAGTAGGTAAGCCAATGGGATAAGAACCAGCAGTCGCAATCAATTTTCGGGAAGTATCAATAAAACGCACATAGTAATTAGTTTTAGTAACTATACCTAGTAAATGACGTTTAGCAGAAGGCGCCTGTTGAATACAATTAGCTCCAACGCTACAATTATTGATGTTTGGAAATAGCTCATATGCAATTGGTTCTAAACTTCCAGGTTGTAATAGTTTTAGTTCGATACTGTCGTGCAGCGTTCCAGCAACTGACTCAATTTCATTATCTAAAGCTACGACATGAGCATGAAATACTGCTCTGTAAAAACCGAAGGCACATAGGCTTAAAATAAAACCCATGACCAGTGCATAGTACAAAGCTAAACGAATGCGAGTTAACCGAAAAAGTTTATTTTCATTCATTACTAGAATTAAAGCGATATCCCAAACTGTGCAAAGTTTCAATCGGGTTATTACAACCACTTGACGTTAGCTTGCGACGCAACAAACGTATTTGTGCTGCTACTACGTTACTACCTGCTTCTGCATTAATCTCCCATATTTGATTACGAATTTGTTCAGTAGTCACAATTTGGTTAGGATGCTTCATAAAATATTCCAGCAGTTGGAATTCTTTATTAGTCAGGGAAATTACCCGCTTCTCACCCAAAGCATTTTGACTTACAATTTCGCTGCGACTATAATCTAGACTGAAATTACCAACAACAACTTGTCGGGGTTGGAACTGTGGCAAACGACGCTGCAAAGCTCGTAACCTTGCCAGTAATTCCCCCATTCCAAAAGGTTTTACTAAGTAATCATCGGCACCTGCATCTAAGCCAGCAATTTTATCCTCCATTCTATCCTTAGCTGTAAGCATTATAATAGGCAGAGAATTTCCTTTTAAACGTATTTTTTTACATAATTCTAAGCCAGTGATACCTGGAACCATCCAGTCAATAATAGCTATAGTATATTCCGCGAAGCTATTTTCTAAATATGCCCACGCTTCTGTACCATCAATTACCCAGTCAACTAAGTACATTTGCTGTTTTAGAGTACGCTTAATAGCAGCTCCTAAATCCGGTTCATCTTCGACTAGCAACACCCGCATATCTAATTGAGTAGTTAAAGTTTCGTTGTCTATTTGTGAAATAAGCATTTTTTTGTAACTGAGTTATCCCCCTAAAAATAGCTTGACCTATAGGTATCTCTGCATCGCTTCCAATAACTTTAGCTGATAAACTGTAGACAATCTCTAATGCATTGATTGGTTGTTGGACTCTATTAAGTGAGATTAAAATCTTACTAGTGCTATAAGTAACCGCTTCTGTAAAAGTGATAATGATTTTTCTATTATCAACAGAAATATCAATATTAACTTTTTGATTTTTATCATCAAAAACACTAATATCACTACTTACAGCAACAGCAGAGGGAGTTTCGATTATTAGCTGCTTTAAAGGTTTACCATGCTTGGGTACGTGTATTTGAAAAGTTTGTTTAACAAGCTGCCACTGGGTTAAAAATAGTTGTGTCTTATTCTTAACATTATGAGATTCAGTATCATATGTATTGGCGGTTGCACAACCTGTAGAGATAATAGCTAGAGCAATTGTAGTAAATACACCATAATTAATTAACTTTTGCATCATTATACGCCGAATTGGGAAATCTTATACTCAGCTTCTCATCCAAAAATGAAATCAGGATGAAATTTCTGCTTCGCTTTGACTAGTAATTACATGCAGCGCTATAAGGGTATTCCGTCAAAAAAATTTCCCAAACCCCTTGACTCTCCAGTAGACGGGAGAATTCAAAATAGGATTAGTTATTAGAAGGGTGATCAAGATGACACTTCAACTAAAAGTTCCAGACATGGCTTGTGGTGCTTGTAGCGCCACGATTACAGAGGCCATAAAAGCGATTGACTCGACTGCAACAGTTCAAGCAGATCCGAAGACAAAGTTGGTTAACGTTGAAACACAAGCATCCGAAGTTGCAATTAAACGAGCTATTACGACTGCTGGTTACTCGGTTGCTTAATATTTATGGGGTGGTTGGGGACAACCGCTCCACAAGATTATTTATCCCACAAGATTTTTAATGGGGCAAGATATGGAGAACATTACTTTAAAACTCAGGGGTATGAGTTGTGCTTCTTGCGCGCGAAGTGTTGAGGAGGCAATTAGTTCTGTTAATGGTGTGTCGGAGTGTATTGTGAATTATGGTGCCGAATTAGCAAAAGTTTTGTATGACCCTAGAAAAACAGATGTAACAGATATTCAAAAAGCTGTAGATGAAGCTGGTTATTCGGCTTACCCATTACAAGAACAAAATTCTACAGTAAAACAAGATGAAGTTGAAAAGCGTAGACTATCAAGAGAAACTAATGAACTAACACGCAAGGTAGTTGTTGCAATTATCCTCAGTGGAATAATTGTCATTGGTTCTATACCGATAATGACTGGGTTGTATATACCTTTTATCCCAATGTGGTTACATAATCCCATTGTGCAACTAGTGCTAACAATTCCTATCCAATTTTGGTGTGGTTTATCTTTCTATCGCAATGCATGGAAAGCTTTGAAGCGACATGCGGCAACTATGGATACTCTTGTCGCATTGGGAACGAGTACAGCGTTTATTTATTCGCTGTTCCCTACGTTTTTTGCTGGCTTTTTTATCTCTCAGGGACTTAGACCGGATGTATATTATGAAGCTTCGTCTGTTATCATTGCCTTGATATTATTAGGAAGGCTTTTAGAAAGTCGTGCGAAAAAAGAAACACGTGTTGCTATTCGTAAAATCATGGGTTTACAGGCAAAAACCGCACGTTTAATTCGTAACGGACAAGAAATTGATATTCCAATTGAAGAGGTGCAGATTGGGGATGTAATTTTAGTTCGTCCCGGTGAGAAAATTCCTGTTGATGGTGAAGTCGTTGATGGCACATCGACTATTGATGAATCTATGGTGACAGGTGAAAGTGTAGCCATCAAAAAACAGCTTGGTGATGAAGTGATTGGCGCCACTATTAACAAAACTGGTAGCTTTAAATTTAAAGCAACGCGCGTAGGAAAAGATACTGTTCTTGCTCAAATAGTCCAACTTGTTCAACAAGCTCAAGGTAGCAGGGCGCCTATCCAAAGATTAGCAGACTCTGTAACAGGGTGGTTTGTACCTGTAGTAATTGCAATCGCACTCCTAACTTTCATTATTTGGTTTAATATCACGGGTAATCTGACTCTGGCTTTGATTACTATGGTAGGAGTTTTGATTATTGCTTGTCCTTGTGCATTAGGTTTAGCTACTCCAACATCAGTAATGGTAGGAACCGGTAAAGGCGCAGAAAACGGTATTTTGATTAAAGGCGCCGAAAGTTTAGAGCTAGCACACAAAATCAAAACAATAGTTCTAGATAAAACCGGAACCATCACCCAAGGAAAACCTACAGTCACGGACTTTATAACCGTCAACGGTACAGCAAACAGCAATGAAATAAAATTACTGCAACTAGCCGCCTCACTAGAACGCAACTCCGAACACCCTTTAGCAGAAGCAGTAGTTAGATACGCCCAAACCCAAAATGCAGAAACCCAAAATGTAGAGACGCAAAATTTTGCGTCTCTAACAGGCAACGGTGTACAAGGTATCGTCAACAACCACCTAGTGCAAATTGGTACACAACGCTGGATGGAAGAATTAGGTATCAAAACGCAAGCCTTAGAAAAAGACAAAGAACGCTTAGAATACCTGGGTAAAACAGCAATCTACATTGCAGTAGACAGCAAAATCGAAGCATTAATGGGTATTTCAGATGCCGTCAAACCCACTTCCACCCAAGCAATAAAAGCACTACAAAAACTAGGTTTAGAAGTAGTAATGCTTACAGGAGACAATCACCGTACCGCCGAAACTATTGCGCGCGAAGTTGGAATAAAGCGTGTTCTAGCAGAAGTCCGACCCGACCAAAAAGCTGACACAGTAAAAAAATTACAACGCGAAGGAAAAATTGTAGCAATGGTGGGTGATGGTATTAATGATGCACCTGCACTAGCTCAAGCCGATGTAGGTATAGCTATTGGAACCGGAACAGATATTGCCATCGCAGCTAGTGACATAACACTTATCTCAGGAGATTTACAAGGTGTAGTAACAGCAATTCAACTTAGCCATGCAACAATTCGTAACATACGTCAAAATTTATTCTTCGCCTTCATTTACAACATAGCAGGAATTCCAATTGCTGCTGGTATTCTTTTTCCGTTCTTTGGCTGGTTACTTAATCCAATTATTGCAGGTGCCGCAATGGCGTTCAGTTCGGTATCAGTATTAACAAACGCATTGCGTCTACGTAACTTCCGACCCAAAGTAACTGTATAAGGGGAATATATATGTTAATTAAAAAGATAATTATTGGCATTGCTTCTTTAGGATTATTGTTTGGTGGCGCCAGCAACAAAACAGTAGCCCAAATACCCCATCAAACCCATAATTCTACGACTTCCCAGACAAGTGAATTTCAACGTATTGATCAACCGCTATGGGTAAAAGGAGTAGTTACAGCTTTAGGTTTAGGGTTAATTGGTTTAGAAGTATGGTGGTTTTTGCTGAGTAAGCCAAAATCACGAAAGGTAGAAGCTGATAATGGTATTCAATAAATTACAATTGTAGGTTGGGTGGAGGCTAAAGGAACCCAACATTACTATATTAATAAATTACTGTAGAGGTGCGTTGATTATGTTACTGCAAGAAAATACAAAACAAATAGGCACCATTTCCAAAGAAAGTGGTGTACCAATCAAAACAATCCGTTACTATGAAGAACTAGGACTTTTGAAAGCATCGGGTAGAACAGAAGGTGGGTTTAGATTGTTCGACTCAGACGTTTTATCTCGCCTACACTTTATTAAACGCGCGCAAAGCCTTGGTTTAAGTTTATCAGAAATTAAAGATTTTTTATCAGTTTATGACCAAGGTAATTTACCCTGCAATTATATAAAAGCTAGACTTCAAAATAAGGTGATAGCTATTGATAAGCAAATTCAAGAGCTTTTAATGTTTAAGCAAGAGTTAGAAGGACTTCTTTCAGGATGGGAAGAGGTTACAGAAAACTCACAACAAACAATTTGCCCAATCATTGAAAAACATTAATATATTTAATGTTTGTGGTTCTTCCGTACAAAGCGCGTGCTAAATTTTAATTAAAATCGATAATTATCCTTTATAATCAAG
>NZ_JBXXZH010000203.1:0-17387 GCF_059640475.1 Calothrix sp. CBUCES-K 9914 | reverse complement strand
TGACTGTAATTGCAAGACGCAACTCGCAAAAAGACCGAAACAACTGTAAACTCGACCTTCGCAACACCGATATTCGCCGTGCGGACTTACGCAAAGCGAATTTACAGCATCTTGATTTGCGCGGCTCTTATTTGTGTCATGCTGATTTGCGGGGTGCTGACTTAGCTTTGGCAGACCTTGATAACTGTAATTTTACTAGTTCGATTTTATTTGAAGCTAACCTACATAAAGCCAACTTGCGCTCCAGCAACTTGCGCGGAGCAAATTTGAATCGAGCTTGGATATGTGGTGCCAATTTACAAGCAGCGAACCTAGAACGTGCGTCTTTACGCGGCGCCAATTTATCAGGTGCGAACTTGTATAAAGCGAACTTACAGTTTGCGAACTTGAAAGTTGCCAACTTATCGAGGGCAAAGTTATTCCTAGCGAACTTGCAGGGAGCAAAACTTGGTAAAGCTAATCTACATAATGCTGGGTTGATAGGGGTGAATTTGTATGGTGCGAACCTTAACGGCGCCAACCTGCTACAAGCAAATCTAAATGCCGCCAAATTGCATCAAAGCGAAGCCTATTTTGCTAACTTTACTAGTGCTAGTTTGCGAGAAACCGACTTGTGCGGAGCAAACCTGATGGGTAGCAATCTGCAAAAAGCTGTACTTCACGAAACTAACCTCTGTGGTGCAAACTTAATGGGAGTTAATTTAGAAAGTGCCAGTTTTGATAATGTGACATGGGATGGAGCTAATTTAACCGGCGCCAAAAATTTAGAGCCACACCAAGTAAAAATAGCAATCGCTAAATAAAATTGATTTACAGGGTGTCTACCAAACAATCACCCATTTGGATTATGCGAGAACACTATGGGCAAATTATTTTTTTTATTAAGAAACAAGTTGCCTCAAATATAAATAAGATAACTAGTTTACTTTTGAATATAAAATATTTGATTCCGTAATTGCACGTATACAACTTTCACAAATAATTTATAACATGTTTATAGTTAGGACTTGCGTAAAGAAACCCATAAAGCCGGTTTCGGGGAATAGCTGTTAACTGTTTTTATCTAAGTAAATTACCTTATGTTTTTTGTAAATATTCCTACCAGTGCAGCGAAAGTAAAGTTATTTTGGCAACTAATAACAGGTTTATTTATCTTTATATTAAGCTTGATTTTGCTATTAATACTTGATAGTCAAAGTTTAATCATAGAACAAAAAATAGAATACGTAACCCAGGTAATAACAGCAGTTGCGTCAATTTTCGGTTTAGGAATAATTTCTTATAATGTTCATTACACAAGAATGCTCGTTAAAGAAATACAAGAAAATTACAGTAATTGTAACAATAAGAGTAATATATCATCAACAAAGCTGCGAATGTTAGAAAAGCTGATAGAAAATCAAGATATTCAAATTGAAGTCAGCTATACAAACCTAGATGATGAGAAAATACCAGAAGATTTTTATCAAGCTATCGAGCAACTGGGAAGTGATAGAGCAGAAGCGCGGTTAGGAGCAATATATACTCTCGAACAACTTGCTTCTTCTTCTCCTAGTAAGCAGTGGACTATTATTGAAACATTAGCAGCTTTTATTCGAGAAAATGCGCCTATTTTGAAGAGTGATGGCTCAGATAAAAAATCCTTGAAAGAGTTAGTTGCATTACCAACCGATATCGAAGCCGCTTTGACTGTTATCGCGCGACGTGATGTGAGTAAAGAAAAGAAAAATCAAAAGTTAGACCTACGCTATGTTAACATCGCAGGTGCTGACTTGAGTGGCGCCAATTTGCGGGGTGCTGACTTTACAGGTTCTTGTTTGCGTGACTGTATATTAACGCAGGCAAATTTAGAAGGGGTAGACTTTTCTGGAGTTGATATGCAATCGTGTGTTTTATACGAAGCAAATTTAACTAAAGCGTTGTTCTATGAAGCTAACCTACAAGCAGCGCTCTTACCAAAAGCTCACCTTGAAGAAGCAGTTTTTTATCAAGCTAACTTACGTCTTGCTACACTGTACGACGCTAATTTAACTGAAGCCGTTTTTTATCAAGCTACTTTAGAAGGCGCCAACTTAAGTGATGCTAATTTAAAATTAGCCAACCTGGAAGCATGTAACATCTGTGGAGCAAACTTGATAGGAGCAAATTTAACTAGCGCAAATCTTATCGGTGCCAACTTACAGAATACTTCCCTGAGTACAGCTTGTTTAACTGAAGCAGTACTATATGAAGCCAACTTGTCAAAAGCAAACCTCTATAACGCAAATCTCACACACGCAAACCTAGTAGGTGCCAATCTCACCAACACAATTTTACAAGATGCCGACCTCAGTGGCGCCGACCTCAGTCGAGTCGAAAATCTAAAACAGCAACAACTTGAATTAACACAAGGTAACAATAATACCACCTTACCGCAACACCTCACATTACCTAAAACCTGGGTCTGAGAAACCGGGTTTCTAAATGTAAATTCTTAATATCCTGTTCCTTGCTAAACTACTTTTGGTAATACAATCGAGGGTAATTTATTCATGATTGACTTATACACATTTACTACTCCTAACGGACGAAAACCCTCAATAATGCTAGAAGAAGTTGGTCTACCCTACAATGTTCACAAAATAGACATTACTAAAAATGACCAATTTAAACCTGAATATATAGCCATTAACCCCAATAGTAAAATACCTGCAATCATCGACCAAGAAACTGGAATTACAGTATTTGAATCCGGTGCCATCTTAATGTACCTAGCAGAGAAAACAGGAAAACTGTTGCCAAGCGACCAAAAAGGTAAATATCAGGTTATTGAATGGTTAATGTTTCAAATGGGGAGCGTTGGGCCAATGTTTGGACAACTTAACCATTTTAAAAAATACGCTCCAGAAAAAATCCCTTACGCTATCGAACGTTACGAAAAAGAAACTCTAAGACTATATAGTGTTTTAGACAAGCAACTCAGCGAGAATGAGTATATTTGTGGAGAATATTCAATTGCCGACATTGCGACATACCCTTGGGTGGCAATTTATGAGATGCAGGGTCTAACCTTATATAATCATTCTCACCTCAAGCGCTGGGTAGAAACCCTTCAAGGGCGCCCAGCAGTACAAAAGGGAATGAATATATTATCGTAACAGGCCCTTTCAGGAACGAATCATGCCAGGTTTTTGATAAATTGATGTTTAAAAGACTTGGAGATATTGAGGTGAGCATGGTCAAATAAAAATGACGCACTTTGTGATGGTGCAGTTTTCTCATGGTTAGCAATGATTTCAGACGAAATGCATAACCTGTGGTACACTGCGCCTAATTAGTCAATAGACATATTTTTATTTGACCATGAAAAAAGTTATAACTAATACAGTATTATTTGCTACTTGTGCGCTGTTTGTGGCAGCTTGTGGTAATGGCAATGCGAAGAATACCAACAACACTGGTGGTACAAGTGGCGCCATTCCCATCGGTATTGGTTTTGCTCAAACTAGTAATGTGGCATTACTCGGTCAAGATGGAATAAGTGGAGTCAAGATAGCGGAAAAATATTTTAATGATAAAGGTGGTGTGAATGGTACACCGATTAAATTAGTATACCAAGATACAGGTGGAGATGAACAAGGCGCTATCAATGCCTTTCAAACGTTGATTAATAAAGATAGAGTTGTAGGTATTGTTGGTCCAACGTTATCACAGCAAGCATTTAGTGCTGACCCAACAGCAGACCGTGCGAAAGTACCTGTAATTGGAGCATCAAATACAGCTAAGGGTATTCCAGAAATAGGTGATTATGTGGCGCGCGTTTCAGCACCTATATCAATTGTGGCGCCTAACGCACTAAAAGCAGCATTGAAGCAAAACCCAAATATCAAGAGAGTCGCTGTCTTCTATGCACAAAACGACGCTTTTAACAAGTCAGAGACAGAAATTTTTCAAAAAGTTGTTAAAGATTCTGGTTTAGAAATAGTTACAGTCCAAAAGTTTCAGACTACTGATACAGACTTCCAGGCACAAGCGACAAGTGGAATTAACGCCAAACCGGATTTAATAATTGTATCAGGACTAGCGGCTGATGGAGGTAATGTAGTTCGACAGTTACGCGAACTTGGATATAAAGGTTTAATTATTGGTGGAAACGGATTTAATACATCTAATATATTTAAAGTTTGTAAAGCTTTGTGCGATGGTGTAATGATAGCGCAAGCTTACAGTCCAGAACACCCTGGAGAAATTAATAAAGCATTTCGTCAAGCATACAACAGCCAGTTTAAAACCGAACCACCACAAATTAGCGCTCAAGCTTTTACAGCATTACAAGTTTATGTCGAAGCGTTGCAAGCTTTGGATAAAAAGACAAAACTTAGCACATTACAACTTCCACAACTGCGAACTGAGTTAAACAAGCAGTTATTAACTGGGAAATATAACACCCCACTAGGTGAGATATCATTTACACCTGTAGGTGAAGTAGTACAAAAAGACTTTTACGTAGCGCAAATCAAAATGGAAAAGGATGGCAGTACAGGTAAATTTGCGTTTCTTAAATAGCTATTCACGATTAAATAATGCTTACAATCTTCTTTCAACAGCTTCTCAACGGGTTATCGATTGGTAGTACCTATGCAATTTTTGCATTAGGGTATACGCTTGTTTATTCTATCTTGGGAATAATTAATTTATCTCATGGCGCCGTTTTTACGCTGGGTGCATATTTTACTTATGCATTAATGGGAGGTGCGTTTGGGTTTAGTGGAGTATTGTCAAATACAACGTTACCTTTTGGTTTACCGTTTGTGTTTGCTGTAATACTAAGTAGTATTTTGGCTGGACTCGTTGGAGTAGCTATCGAACGAATAGCATTTTTACCATTACGACGTAGAGGTTCTGACCCATTATTAACGGTAGTTTCTAGCTTGGGTGTTGGTGTAGTCATTGTGAACTTAATTCAATATTTAGTTGGTGCCGAAAATTATAATTTTCCTGCTAATACTTATGGTGACTTACCCTCTGCGATTAACTTTGGCACAGTTGATAACCCTATACCTATCCGCACCGTCCAAATAGTAATCTTTATTGTTTCAGTGATAATTGTAGCGCTTTTAACTTACTTTATCAATCGCACTAAGTATGGGAAAGCCATGCAGGCAATTGCTGAAGACCCAACTACAGCAAGTTTACTAGGAATCAACGCCGACCAATTTATAATACTAACGTTTTTTATTAGTAGTTTTTTGGCTGGTGTTGCAGGGAGTTTACTTGCTTCGAGTGTGAGTATTGCAGGGCCATATTTTGGAATTGCTTTTGGTCTACGAGGTTTAGCGGTAATTGTTTTAGGAGGTTTGGGAAGTATACCGGGTGCTGTTGTGGGAGGATTTTTAATTGGTATTATTGAAGCATTTGTACCAGGTCAGTTTTCTGGATATAAAGATGCTGTTGCGTTTGGTATTTTGTTCATCATGCTGTTGGTGCGACCACAAGGTTTACTTGGACGCAAGTTTATCCAAAAAGTTTAATTCGTAACTATAAAAAATGGCTGATTTTTTCAATACTTATGGTTCGTTGATCGTCTCGATGGTGTTAGGCGCCTTGCTTGGACTATCCTTATATTTACCTTTGATGGCAGGACAGTTATCGCTGGCAAGTCCTGGTTTTTACGCGCTGGGTGGATATATTGCGGCAATTTTATCTACGACTGTGTTTAAAAGTGATGGGGGGTTTCCTGTATATTTGCTTTTGCTAGAAATGGTAATTGCTGGTGTAGTGTCGGGGTTGTTGGGGTGTGCAGTGGGTATTCCTGCTTTGCGGTTACGAGGTATTTATTTAGCTATTGCGACTATTGCGTTTGTGGAAGTACTGCGGGTTTTGGCGCTTAATTTAGATATTACAGGTGGCGCCGTTGGTATTTTTAATATTCCTCAACCTTTTTCTAGTCAGATTGAATATTTGTGGGTGGGTTTACCGTTGTTGGTTATAACAATGGTATTAATTTATCGTTTGGAACGTGTACGTGTAGGTAAGGCTCTAATTGCGATTCGTGAGGATGAGTTGGCGGCGGGGTCAATGGGGATTAATCCAACTTACTATAAGGTATTGGCTTTTACTTTGGGGTCAATATTAGCTGGTGTTGTCGGTGCTATTAGCGCTCATTCTCTCAATACTTGGAACGCGCGTCAGGGTACTTTTGATGCGAGTATTATTTATTTGACTTTTGTGTTGATTGGTGGTTCGAGAACTTTTTTGGGGTCGGTGGTTGGTGCAATGGTGTTTACTGCTCTACCGGAGGTGTTGAGGGGGTTGGCTGATACGGGTGGTTTGCCTGTTTGGTTGGCACAGTTTTTACGGGATGGTCGGTTGATTATTTTTGGGGTGTTAATTGTTGTGGGGACTATATTTTTTCCACAGGGTTTGGTGACTCCGAGGGTTTTTAAAGGTCGAACCGCAAAGGACGCGAAGGACGCAAAGTTAAGAGTATGAGTGATATTATTTTAGAGTCAAAATCTTTGACACGACGTTTTGGTGGGTTGGTTGCGGTTAATGATGTTTCGTTTGCGGTGAATAGGAGTGAGATATTTGGGTTGATTGGTCCTAATGGTGCCGGGAAGACTACTTTATTTAATTTGATTACGGGTTTAATTTCTCCTAGTGATGGTAAGTTGGTTTATAAGGGGGGAGAAATATCCCACAAAAAGCCTCATGAGATTGCTTCGTTAGGTATTGCCCGAACTTTTCAGAACATCCGTTTGTTTGGTGAGCTTTCTGCTTTGGAGAATGTGATTATTGGTAGACATTTACATACTAAGAGTGGAATATTTACAGGTGTGTTTGGCATACCACCAGCACCGAAGGAAGAAATACAAAGTAAGCAAAAAGCTTTAGAATTACTCGAACTAGTTGGTTTAGATCAGCGCGCGTATGAAAGTGCGAAAAACTTTCCATATGGAGACCAACGACGTTTAGAAATAGCGCGCGCACTAGCTCTACAACCCTCCATTCTACTACTTGACGAACCAGCAGCAGGAATGAACCCCAACGAAAAACAACAACTAAGCGACTTCATCAAGCAAATACGTAACACATTCAACCTAACCATAATCCTAATCGAACACCACGTCCCCCTAGTCATGGGACTATGTTCACGCATAGCAGTACTAAACTTCGGACAACTAATAGCACTAGACAAACCCGACATAGTAAGAAACAACCCAGCAGTTATCGAAGCCTACCTAGGAAACGAATAACTCTTTCTTTCCTTTGCGTACTTTGCGTCCTTTGCGGTTCGTTAAATAATATATGAATAACATAACAATCTTAGAAACAAAAGACCTCTGTATAAACTACTCCGGCATCCAAGCGCTAAAAAACATCAACTTATACATCAACACCGGAGAAGTAGTTACCCTAATAGGCGCCAACGGAGCAGGAAAAACAACCACTCTGCGAGCCATATCCAAAATCATCAACATAAAAAGCGGTGAAATACTATACAACGGACGAAACATAATAAAACGCCCCCCCCACGAAATAGTAAAATTAGGAATAGCACACTCACCCGAAGGAAGACGAGTCCTAGCAAAACAAACAGTATACGATAACCTATTATTAGGCGCCTTTATCCAAAATAATAAATCCACTATCCAAGCCGACATTAAACATCAATTTGAACTATTTCCTCGACTAGCCGAACGTCGCAACCAGCTAGCAGGAACCCTAAGCGGAGGAGAACAGCAAATGTTAGCTATTGCCCGCGCATTAATGAGTAGACCAAAACTATTACTACTCGACGAACCGAGCTTAGGATTGGCGCCAGCAATAGTCAAAGAAATATTTACAATTATTCAAAATCTACGTAACACAGGTGTAACTATATTACTAGTAGAACAAAACGCCAACTTAGCCCTACAAATAGCAGATAGAGGATATGTACTAGAAGCAGGTTGTATAACATTAACAGGCGCCGCATCAGAATTAATTACAGATGAACGTGTAATGAAAGCTTATTTAGGTTAGCTTAAATCCCAAATCATGTAGGATAGCTAACCGTCTGTCCGTCCGTTCATTATGCTTAATTATTACAAGCAACCCGTGCAATATTTCCAGCTACCGTTCCTTCAGGATATCCGCCACTAGATAGCCAATCAAATCCATAGTAGTCAGCTTTTACTTGATACGGGGCACATGAAGCAGTTGCAGGATGTTTTTTGATATCTCCCTGAGTGGAAAGCCAAAAATTAACATGTCTCCATCCTGCTTCTGTATAATACTCAGAGCGGTTATCTAAATCTACTTGGTAAACTATTCCTGTCGATTCGGCAACCGCTGCTGTTACCAAACGTTCGGCAGAAGCAGTCTGAGAAATTCCTAAAATAGATGATACAACTAATAATGAACTAGCAATAATACGTTTCATAGCTTTGATTTTTGGTTAAGGTTTAAAATTCAAGAAGCAATCGAAACATTTGTTTCAAGTCGAAAAATTGACTTATACTGCGAAAATGCTCGCTTTTGCTTCTGTAGCTACATATTTCTGAGACTTGACTACTTATGCAGTGTTAGGTGCCTTGTAACAAAAATACCTTTACTAAAAAAGTAGGACTGGCAGTGCTTACGTTTTGATCATGTCGAGTAGTCACCATTCTTCGCTCTTACTCAAATTTCAAGTAGGAGTAGATATGATTACCGCAAGCGTTGCGATTACCTATATTGCACTTCGACGCTATTACTCTTTTTTAGTTGATGGATCGCTGTTGTTAAACCAAACGCAAGAACTCTCTAAACTCTCTTCTCTGCGTCTCTTTGGTAAAAAAAATGTATGTCACTGCACAGGCAAGACGCCTATGCTACGGGGATACACTGAAGATTGTACAGCAGCATAAAATTTATCAAAGTCTTTAAATGCTTAACATTACGAAACATGTCATTATAGTTATTTCCCACCTTGCGTTTATCCTCGCACTTGCTGGAAATAGAGTGAATGTCTCAGATTATTTGGATTGCTAGACACGCTAACCGTCTCGACTTTGTAAACCCCGACTGGTTTCTTACTGCTGAACGTCGTTATGACCCACCCTTGTCAGAAGATGGTTTTATTCAAGCACAACAGCTTGCAAATCGTCTCAAAGGCGAAAAAATTCATCATATTTTTGTATCACCGTTTTTGCGAACCGTGCAAACTGCACATACAATTGCGGATGTACTCAATTTACCAATAAAGTTAGAAACAGGCTTGAGTGAATGGCTAAATCCTGATTGGATGGATGAAGAACCACAACTTCACCCAATTCGCGAATTGGTCAAATTTTATCCCCGTATTGATATCAGCTACACACCACTTATCGCTGCCAGGTATCCAGAAAAACACGCCCAATGTCGCGCGCGCGCTGGACAAACTGCCAGATGCTTGGTTACAGAATACTCCCCTGAAAATATACTTTTAGTTGGACACGGTGCATCAGTAAATGGTGCTGTGTTAGGACTTGCAGGAGAAATGCTTTACCAAGCAGAAAAAGTTAGATTGTGTAGTTTATTTAAACTAGTACGTCAGCACCCTGAATGGTGGATTGAACTAAAAGGAGACACGTCGCACTTGACTGAGGTCGAAGAAATGGTTCGATTTAATTAGTGATGTATCGCTAATGGTCACACACTTGAGCGAGGAGGTTTTTGGATGACTTTATTACTAGCAGGTGATATTGGTGGAACGAAGACAATTTTACGATTGGTCGATGCGTCCCAGAAAGCATCATTACGAACAATACACGAAAATAGCTATCGTAGTGGTGATTATACTGATTTAGTGCCAATGGTCAAGCAGTTTTTAACTGACGCTTCGGGACACCCGCAAAAAGCATGTTTTGGTATAGCTGGGCCTGTGGTTGGCAATACAGCTAAATTGACTAACTTAGCGTGGTATCTTGATTCTGAGCGTCTTAGTGAAGAACTCAACATACCTCACGTAGCTCTAATTAATGATTTTGAAGCTATCGGTTACGGAATTTTGGGGTTAGAAAACCAAGATTTACATACGTTACAAACTGGACAACCACGATCGTCCGCTCCAATTGCAATTATTGGCGCCGGTACAGGTTTAGGGCAAGGATTTTTAATTAAGCAGGGACAAGATTACTATGTCTATCCTTCCGAAGGAGGACATGCGGACTTTGCACCACGGACAGAATTAGAGTTTCAATTATTAAAATATCTACTCGATAAGCATGATATTCAGCGGGTTTCTGTTGAACGGGTAGTATCTGGTTTGGGTATTGTATCGATTTATCAATTTTTGAGAGACAGAAAAGTCGCTACTGAATCTCCTGATATTGCCCACGTTGTTCGCTCCTGGGAACAACTCGCTGGTGTAGCGGAAAAAACCGTAGACCCAGGTGCTGTTATTGGTAATGCTGCACTAGCTCTAAGCGACAGTCTCAGCGAACAAACCATCCAGTTGTTTGTCGAAGCTTACGGCGCCGAAGCTGGAAACTTGGCGTTGAAACTTTTACCATATGGAGGACTATATATTGCAGGTGGTATTGCTCCTAAAATTCTTCCACTAATTGAACGTAATGACTTCCTATTACACTTCACCCAAAAGGGACGAATGCGAAGCATCTTAGAAGACATACCTGTACACATCATTCTCAATCAACAAGTTGGGCTAATCGGCGCCGCTATTCGTGCCGAACGGTTACACGCTGAGTTATAACAGATTGGCATGTACGTGATATTAACATCACAATAGCCAAATCTATGACATTAACACCTTTTACCCAACTCAAAATCAAAAATAATATTCTGGGTTTTCTACCATTTTTGATAGCAGCTTCAATTTTTTCGCTCGCTACAACCGTAGAAACAACCGTAGAAGCGCGTTCTCCACGTCAAGCATCAACACCAAAACCCGATCCATCGGAAGTAGAAAAATTCCGATGGAGGGTGTTTACTCCCTCTGATGGACGTTTTAGTGTTTTAATGCCGGGTCAGCCAAAAGTAACATCCCAGACCCAGAGAACATTTATGGGAGAAATTAACCTACAGGTCTTTATTGCTCAACCTCCCAGACAGGAAGTAGCTTATGTAGTCGCATTCAACGACTTCCCCGACAGCTACGGACAAATGGCAGACCCTGAAGAAGTACTTAAAAATGCCCAAGAAATGGCATTAAAGACAACCAAAAGTAATCTTTTAACCGAAAAAAGCATCCGCAGTTCCAACGGACACCCTGGACGAGAAATCGAATACATCAACGTTGGTGGTAAAATTACCAGAAACCGTTTGTACTTTGCAGAAGGGCGCCTATATCAGGTAATGGTAATCACTACCAAAAGACAGCAAAAGTTTTTAACTCAAAGTATTGCTGGGTATTTAAATTCGTTCAACGTCGTTTTGAAGAAATAATATTTTTGCTTCTAGGAGTTTCTTGCCGCGCAAAACCCGGTTTACATAGCAACCGGGTTCCAAACATTAAGAAAACATTAAGAATGCAATAAAGCATGAAAATGCTATTTGAATGAATTTTAAAATCGCTATAATCGCTCTACTGCAACAAAGAATACATTTTTTCTTGCTTTCGCCTTCATATTCCTGACTTCTTTAAGAAGTCGGGAATCTGGGAATCTTACAGCCAATTCCTATCTTTACAAAGCATATGATTCATTTATCAAAGGCATTTGCCGTATTCAGTCTGAGTGCAATACTACTAGTTGGTTGTAACAATGCAGAACAAGCAGGTACGCAAACAGCACCGACTGCAAATCCAGCTTCAAAAGTGGAATCAACTTCCACTGGTTCTAAAGGAGACAATGGAGCTTTACTAAGTGTAGTAAGCAAAACTAAAGCTGCTGTGAATAAAGGAGATTTTGCAACAGCCAAAAAAGAATTTGATGGGTTTGAAAATGCTTGGGGAAAAGTCGAAGATGGCATCAAAGCTAAATCGCGCGATAAATACAACGCAATTGAAAAAAATGCCGACCAAATTGAAGACACCTTGAAAAATTCCAAACCAAGTAAAGAAAAATTATCTACAGCACTCCAGTCACTAGAAAAAGACATCAGTGCCGTCTCCAAACCGTAAATATCTTAGAGCCTCCCCTTTTTAAGGGGCAGGGCTGTTTCATTCTAAAAAGAATAATCCACTATTACCCTTTGTGTTCTTTGTGTCTTTGTGGTTCATCAAAGAAATAAACCACAAAGGTCACAAAGGACACAAAGATAAAGACAGAAGTTAAGAGTAATCTCGTAACAAGTTAAAACTGAATTTGATTTATTTCCAAGAATGAAACAGCCCTGCTTTTTAAGGCTACCGTGTACACACAACTTTTTGGCATCGGGTGCAGGGAAGAATTGGATGTTTTGGAGGCTGGAAATGGAAGAAGTGGGGAAATTGAGGAACTATTCTTGCATGAATTTGCATCCAATAATAAGCAAATTTGGTTCATATTCCTCTTCCTCGCCCTACCTCCGAAGCCCCCTTTTTTAGACTTGTGTGTACACCGTAGGCTTTTTAAGGGGGGATTAATATTTTTAATGAAAAACTTATAAGATTATGAATCGTGCATTTCGTAAATACCATCGTACTATAGCACTGATTATTTCATTACCAGTACTACTTACAGTGCTAACAGGAATGTTAGTGACAGTTATAGGCGAGTGGACTTTCATCAACACTGGCATTCCATCAAGAGTGCTATTACAAATTCATACAGGCGAAATCTTTCACCTTCAGGCTATTTACCCAATCTTAAATGGACTAGGATTGATTGGCTTACTAGTAACAGGTTTGAGCATGTCGGGTGTATTTCGTAGTAAAAATAATAAACGTACAGAAAGCTAGTTGAGTAAAAATTAAGACATGGCATCTATTTCAAAAGAAGAACTTCAGCAATATCGCGCGCAGTTATCTAATTATCCAGATGCAGGCGCCAGAACAGCACTCGATACAATTGAGAAATATAACGGTAATCTCGAAGCTGCGTTTGAGGAGTTATCTAAACAAGATGGCGAAACTTCATTTCGAGCGGTTGATTTGGAAGAGTGGGCAATAAAATGTCGTGAAACCGTATGTAGTCAGCCAACAGAAGATTTTTTGGGTTTACTAAATTTGGTAGCAGGATTTTTACCTCCACCAGTCTCTCTAGCTGTTCCAGTTACTCTATATATACTCAAGATTGGTATTAGAAATTACTGTCAATCAGTAAAGCCTGCCTAGAAACTTTCAATTTTTTACATCATGAGGACGGTACTACTGGTTTAGGTTAACCAGTAGTACCATTCAGGCGCCGCTTCAACGATAATCATTCGCAGTACTACCTGTTGATGATAACCAGTAGTACCAAATCATGTTGTTTTGACTATTGTTTATTTAACAAATATTTTTCTCAATAAAATCAAAAATAGACGTTTTTAGCCTGCTCCCGGTAGGCTTTGTTCGTATAGTCTCACCCAAGCGCGGGTGTTGTAAATACAATATAGGGCGGGCAGGGATGCCCGCTCCACAAGAGCTATTTTTATTTGGATTTTAACGGGGGGTGAAATTGTAAACTTCTTGCTTCTCACGTCGTGTTGAGTGTGATGGATTATACCCGTCGTTTCGGGCACGGCGCCGTAAGTCACCAACATCTGGAGAAGCGTTAACTGCATCTTCAACGCGAATTTGTCCAGTTAACATTAACTCACACAGCGCATGGTTCATTACTTGCATTCCCTCCGAAGTGCTGTCTTCCATGAGTTGGTAAGCTTGAGTATCCTCACCTTTAATCAAGAAATCTTGCATGGTAGGAGTGTTAAGCAATATTTCCATGGCGGCAACTCTTCTAGCATCGGTGGTAGCAATCAACTGCTGGGCAATAACGGCAACTAAGGAATCTACAATTTGTACGCGCATCGCTGCTTGTTCGTCGGGGTTGTAGATGTTTAGCAACCTGTTAATAACAGCCATCGCGTTTTTGGTGTGTAATGTCCCTAAAACTAAATGTCCTGTTTGCGCTGCTTTTAGAGCTGTGTCTACAGTTATACGGTCGCGCATTTCCCCAATCAAAATTACATCCGGGTCTTCACGCAGTACTGACCGTAGCGCGTCGTGAAACTCGTAAGTGTGTAACCCAACTTCACGCTGGCTAATTAAACATTTTTGTGAAGTGTGGACGTATTCGATAGGGTCTTCAATTGTAACAATATGCTTTTGTGCTGTTTCATTGAGAAAGCGAATCATTGACGCGATTGTCGTCGATTTCCCCGAACCTGTAGGACCTGTAACTAATATTAAACCCTGTCTTTTTGTAATAATATCTTTGAGAACCGCTGGTAAGCGCAGGTTGTCAATTGAAGGTACTTCTAAGGTGATTAACCGCAGTACCATTGCTCCACCTGTGAGGGTTTCAAAACAATTTACTCGACAGCGCAAAAAGCCAGGATAAAAAATTCCTGTGTCAAGTTCTTTGGTTTCGGTAAACCTTTGTCGCTGTGATGGGGTAAGAATTTCGGTTAAATATGCTTCAAAAGCTTGAGGTGTGACTATTTCACCTTTGGTGTAAACATTCATCTGACCCCGACTCCGAAATCGCGGTATTTCCCCAACACGAATATGTATGTCTGAAGCTTGTTGGGCATAAGCATCGCGTACCATTTGTTGAACAGTAACGCATTTTTTTTGTGCTGTACCCGCTTTTACTTGCAGTAAATTTGGTGGTGGTGGAGGTGAGCAGTGCATTGCCTTTTGCAAACGCGCGTGTTGGTTGATTTCCAATTGCGAGTTATCCATTGGGGTTTCTTCCGTTGAGGATTGTCCCGTTGTGGCAGTTGCGGGTAGATGCTCTAGTTTGGGAGTTTGTAACGGGGACGTTATAGATTCGTCCATGACTGCATCCTTTCGCCGATTGCAAGTTGTAACTGTGTAATTTAACAAGCGTAAGCTAAATTTTTACCCCGTATCATTACTGATAACAGAATATTAACTGTCTCTAGCTTGACCGTGTACTTACGCAAGAATGTTACTGCTAATGTACACCGATTTCAGTTAATATCTACGGCTTTAAACGCATCTTTACAGTCATTTCATCAAACACCATGATTAGTGTGAACTAGCTGTGATGGTAGGTTAATCTTGAATGGATACTATGCTGCTAATTGATAGCAAACTCAAAAATAGTGTAATTTTTACTACACATATAAGGAATATATTTATGAAGAGTATTATTAATTATTTTGAAACTCGTGTTTGTGCCCCTGCTTATAGCGGTTGGGTGCTGAGTGGAATTACAATTTGCTTTTTTGGCGCTGCTATAAATACAATGGCTGGCTGGTTATATGTTATTAGCGGTGTCAGTTGTGCGCTATTGTTTATTGCCGCTGTTTTACCAGCTAGTTCAATCAAAGGATTATCTGTAAGGCGCCGTTCAATTCAACCAGTTACAGCGGGTGATGATTTGATGGTGGAGTTTGAAATTACCAATCAATCATCTCAAAAAGTAAGTTTGCTGAGAATAAAGGACATATTACCTTTAATACTCAAAACTAAATCATCTCAAAATCAACATACCATCCAGACAATCCCTGCCAAAGGTAGTTATTCATTAGAGTACTATTATCCTACCGAACGTCGAGGCTTATATCGCTGGCATACAGTTGAACTAAGGAGTGGGGCGCCGTTTGGATTATTTTGGAGTAGACGTGAGCGTAACTGTCCAGCCACAGCAATTGTTTACCCGCAAGTTTTACAGCTTAAAAGTTGTCCGTTAATTGATAAAATTGGTTTAGACCAAACTCTGCAGGGCAACCCACAAGGCAACCCGACTTCAGCAGCATCAGAAGGACTTGTACGTTCATTACGTCCTTACCATATTGGCGACCCAATCAGATTAGTACATTGGCGTACAAGTGCCCGTTATGGCGAACTTAGGGTACGCGAGTTTGAGACAATTACTGGTGGAAAAGACATTATTATCGCTTTAGACGGAGGCTCTTGGGATGAAGAAAATTTTGAACAAGCAGTAATTGCCGCAGCCTCATTGTATTTTTACGCACAACGCCAACAAATGAACGTAAAACTGTGGACAGAGTATACAGGTTTAGTAAAAGGCGAATATTTGGTACTTGAAACACTCGCAGCAACGACACCACTACAAAACCAATCAACAAATGAACTACCAAAACAACCATTAATTTGGCTAACACAAAACCCTACCACATTATCTTCAATACCAAATAGCAGCCGTTGCTTGTTATGGCAACCCTTATCAACTAACGCGCGAGAAATAATCAATCAAAACACACCTGGTATTATTTTAAACCACGATGAACACCTACAACTTCAATTACAAAAAGGAATAGGGTAAACTCGTTGTAAGGACTTCAGTGCTTATCTTAACAACATCTAGATTATCGAGTGGCGCCAATTTTAACCCCTCTGACTGTATTATTTGTTGGCGCCTTGTAACAGAGCTTTAGGTCTTAGCCTAATATTCTTAATATTAAGGACTAAAGTCCTTATTACGAATAAGGGGGAACATCACCCAAGAAAATAAGTTGTAAGCTGCGGTACAATGCAGCATATACTCAAATACAACTCTGAAACACATTAGTCCTATGATTGCATCAGACGCATCAGAAGTTAACTCAAAGTCCAGCGATAAGAATCTTGAAGCAATGCGCCACTTTTCGGAGCAATATGCCAAGCGCACAGGGACTTACTTCTGCTCCGAACCTTCGGTTACTGCTGTTGTAATCGAAGGACTTGCTAAACACAAAGACGAATTAGGCGCCCCTTTGTGTCCTTGTCGGCACTACGAAGACAAAGAAGCCGAAGTTGCAGCAACTTTTTGGAACTGTCCATGTGTACCAATGCGCGAACGCAAAGAATGTCACTGTATGTTATTTCTTACCCCAGATAACGAGTTTGCAGGTGATAAACAAGATATCTCGCTCGAAACCATCAAAGAAGTGCGGGAAAGCATGGTGTGAATGAAGAACTGCCTTTATCTTTTTGGCAAGGTGTAGAACAGTTTAACACTGGACAGTTCTACGCCTGTCACGATACTTTAGAGGCTTTATGGATAGAAGCTATTGAGCCTGAAAAAACTTTTTACCAAGGTATACTACAAGTTGCCGTTGCTTTGTACCATCTCGGTAACAGTAACTTACGTGGCGCCACTATTCTAATTGGAGAAGGTACTAACCGCTTACGACGTTACCCATCAGTTTTTGGTGGTGTTGATGTTGATGAATTTTTAGATAGCAGCATTGCTCTATTAAAAATACTCCAACAAACTCAACCAGAAATGATAACTAATCTCAAATTAGGCGAAGATGATAGATTTCCTATACCTAAAATAGTAAAAAGTGCTGAGTGCTGAGTGCTGAGTGCTGAGTGCTGAGTGCTGAGTGCTGAGTGCTGAGTGCTG